>NZ_KV826317.1:0-49663 GCF_001835895.1 Staphylococcus sp. HMSC034C12
TGAGTTAATGCTTCTTCTACTTTCGCTTTCTCATTTCTGATTTCTTCAGCTGTCGCATCTCCATTGTTAATCACGCCTTGGGCTTCTGAACTAATTCGCTCTGCTTCTGCTTTTTTCGCTCTATAATTATCTGATGTTACTTGTGTCATTCCTGGCGTTGGATCTTGTTCACTAGTTGCGGTATCTAATCTTCGTTTTGCTTCAACTAAAGCACTATTATCCGCTTTATTTTGTAGTAAGGAAATTGCATGTTGAATTTTCACTGAGATATCATTAATACTATTTGTCGCATTTACAACATCCGTATTTGTTGCTCTATCATTTGATAACACTTCATTAGCTTTTCTTCGAACTGCTTCAATTTCATCATGCAAATGCTGCATTTCATTATTATATGCAGTCACACTTAATGGTGTTTTACCATTAGTGTCTCCTTGTGCGTTAAGTTTAGGTAAAGCATTTCTAATACTCGATTTATCTGCATGGGTTCTAATTGGTACATTTACAATCTCTATACTTCCATCTCTATAAGTAATACGTGTTGGTACTGCTTGCGTTGTATCACTCTGTAAATTTGTAGGTAAACTTACTCCTTCGTTTACATTAGCATGATCTTTATTATCTACACTAATTGCATTATTAAGTTCCTCATTACTAACTCTTTCGCCAGGTTCTTTGACTATCTCATGAATTACAACATCATGATGATCAGGTCCCACAACTCCAACAGTATTATGGCTAAAATTATCATCATTTCCAGCAATAGATTCTGTATTAATCAGTACATGTGGTTTTAAAGAATTAGCTTTAAATGTCACTTTACCTGTTCTAGAATCAAGTGTTACATAATCTAGCTGATTATTCATCGACCATTGATTTTGATTATTTTTAGTTACAATTAATTCTCTAGATTGTTCTGTACTATTACCCATTTTTTCGACATAGCTAATTTTAACTTTATCTGTAGGATTTTTTGTTGTTGATGCATTAGCATTGTTTGGAATAACTTCGAACTCACCATTTTGTTTAAATGCAAATGTTGTGTTAGATGGTGTTGCTGGCTTAACTTTATAAGTTGCACTTGTAGCAGCTTCACTTGTCAATTCTCCATTACCTGTCGTTGATTCGGTGTTAATCAATGTATCATTTGGAACTGACATTTTGTCATAAATAATTTCACTGCCATCTGGAGAAACTGATAAACCAGGCGTGTTTATAGAATCACTCGCTTTTGTCCATTTGCCTGTGTTATTTTTGATAAATGTGCCAATAACTTGATTTCCTTTTTTAACAGTAATTCTATCTGGATTTACAATTATATTTCCAACATTAGCTTCTAAATTTTTACCTACTCCTGGTGAAATGACTACATCGCCAACATCATTTTGTGTAACAGTTGCTGGATTTGGAACTGCATTTGTCACTTTAAATATTGCTGGATCAGAAGTAAAGAATACATGGTTTTGGTTATCTAATACTTCAAATCTCGCTTCTTTTTTAAAAGCTTGATTTGGATATGCTAAATTTGACCATTGTTCGCTATGAGAAGCTGTTGTATTTTGATTCCAAACAAAATGGAAACCATCTGTAGGTAAACCATTCGCATTTTCTAATGCTACATAATTATTAATATTTCCATTTCCTTCAAAACTTGTTCCTACAATCGTACTATACTCTGATTTTTTAAATTTATATTTATATTCATATACTTTTACTGGGACATTATATACGTGATTAATACCGTTATACCTTACTTCAGCAGTTAAGCTTTGAACGCCAGCAATATTATTACTTGGAGCATTATTATTTTTCCAAGTCACTGTAGCCCCATTCATATAATTATTTTCAAATGTCACATAATTTGCTGCGTCATCGCCATAAGTTAACGCGTGACCGACCACATCACGTTGTGGTGCTTTAGCAGTGGCTGGTGCATAAATGGTTACTGGAATAGAAACTGTTCTCGTTTCTCCATTACTCAATGTGACAATGGCGCGTTTAGTTGTAGTACCAATTGTGTTTTTCCATTGATTAGCATTCTGTTCCCATTCTACTCGTATGATATCTGAATTAGATTTAATGTAAGTTCTAGGATTATTTAAATCAATGTTGTCCCCTTTAACAAATTTTAATCCGCCGTCTACCGCTTCAAGTTGTTTTGTTACAGGTGAAGATGCACTTAAATCTGATTCTATTGATTCTGAACGTGTTGAGTTCACAACAGAACCACTATTATTTTGTTCAGTAATCGTTACATGATCAACCGTGATAATTGATTTAGCTTTAATATTACCAAGTGGTAATACTCCTGGAATTGTAATAGACACTGAACCATCACGATTTCTAGTCATAGTTGTATTACTCATTTCTCTACCATCTTCAGTATATAGTTTAACCTGTGCATTATGTGGAACATTATTTACTTTAATAGATTGTCCAGATAAATCAGCTTTATATTTTGTACTTAAAGCATCAATTGAAGGCGTAGTTGGTTTCACTTTAAACAATACATTAACTGGGTCTACTTGACCGTTAGGATATATCACATTAATTGTTTCTGTGAAAACACCTGGACTATTTGATAAAGGTCGTCCAGAACCAGGTGCCCAATCGAAGTTCGTACCCGATGGTAAATAATTTGCAATACCTTCTACAAATGCTCCTACATTAGATGACGAGCCTTCATTTGCAGATAAGAAATTACCATTTATTGTTGTTTGATATACTCTTTTTGGTTTCGCTTTAACTACTCTATAGTGTGCTTCTTTTTCAATGGGTGTTGTTTCACCATCAAATAAGATGTTTGCTCTTAAAATTTGTGGGACACCTACTGTTGTAGAGTTAATATCTGGTCCATTACCAATCCAAGTCACAGTAGCATCTGTCAAAGGTTGATCATTGTTTATAACGAAGAAGTCATTATTATTTGTTCCTTTACCACTTGGGAATGGCTGACCTTGTACTGTAAATAATTCTATTCCTCTGATATTAGGAATGACATGTTTTACTGGTACAGTAATGGATGTTCTTGAATTATCTGCATAAGTGATAGTCACTTCAACATTTGCATTATTACCTGAACGATGAACATTACTAATTTCTCTACTTCTTATTTCATTACTGCCCTCTGTAACGTAATTTCTATTGGTAATTGATTTCGAAATATCTAAACTGTTAAAAATAGCTTGTCTATCTGTCTCAGATAAACTTGCATTGTTACTAATATTCGCTATACGTATTGGATGCGACTCATCAGCAGTTGTCATGACACTATATTTATCTTTTAATGGTTTGATTAATACATTAAATACAGCCGTTGTTTCGTTATCACTACCATCTGTTACTTTAACTTTCACTTGTTTAGACATTGGGGTAGATACATTAGGGGCAACACCACTTAATGTTGAATGATTTAATACATTCATAGGTATTTGACTGTCATTAGGTACAGTAACATTTTTAATACCAAAGTTATCAGTTAATGTAAGTGTATTTCTGAAAGTTTCTCCTGAAAATACAACATGATCATTATAATTATCTAATACAATATTTGGCGTTACTTTATCAGTTGGTACAAATACGATATTAATCACATTGTCTGTTGATGACATTGATTGTCCAAGGCGTTCAATATAGCTTTTTGCACCATAAGGCGTTAAATACAATTGTTGTTTATCTACCGCACCCATAATTCCATTATCAGTACCATTTTGTTTAAGCACTTTATCTAAATGGAAACCAGCAGCGCCATTCATGGCTGGAATATCACCACTCATCACTGTTGAATTGCTGCTTGTATGTCTATAGTCACTGCGTGCAACGGCAGAGTTGCTATATCCAGTATTGCTGTCAACTATGTCTAATACTTGAATAGGTTGACCATCATATGTAAATGGATGTTCTCCATCCGAATATATACTATTCCCTTTAGAATATCCTACAGGTTTAAATCCACGAGCTGAGCCTGATTCTGCTAATATTTTCTCTTGACCTTCTATATGGTTTCTCAACCCTGCATGTTTAGGCGTTGCTCTTAAAAGTGATAATACGTCATTGCCTGTTATTCTTCTTCCAATCGTTGCATCATAACGATAAATTATTGTTTTACCATCTGGAGACCACTCAAATCCACCATCTGTGCTTCTTCCATTAAGTTTTTGACTTGTCCAAGTCACAGTATAATCATTACGTAAATTTATCCATTTTAAGAAATCCATATGATCAAATGTTGAAATGAATTGTTTTGTTAATTCACCTTTAGTAATCGTTACTCTTACACGACTTGGATGATTACTTAAAGGTTCATCGTTTTCAATTCTGATATCACTATCATTTAAATTTAATTGCGGATTAGCAGCTTTAAAGGCATTTCTAACTTGTGTAATTTCATCATTACTTAAATTTTTAGTTGTTGAACGGTAAACACGTTGATTTTCTGCTAATGTATTGACATCAACTACGTTAACTTTAATTGTCAAACGTTCTGAACTATGGTTGTAAGCATTTAATGCATCTACGTTATAAGTATAAACACCTGCATTTAGACGACTCATTGCTTGAGCTGATGGTATTGAACTACCATTAATAGTTGTAAATGCATTATTAGGAATATCTTGTCCATTACTTAATGAGAAATATTTTCTTAAATCAGGTCCAATTGTATACTCTTGACCTTTAGCAATTGTAATAAATGCTTCTTTTGTATTTGAACTACCTGGCTCAGTATATATTGATTTACGTTGTGGTCTATATGTAATCACTTGAGTCGGATCAATGATACGAGTCGAACCATCTTTAAATGTCAAGACTACTCTACCATCATTACCAACCATATACGGGTTAAGTGTACTTAAAAATGATGTCAAACTACTATTTTTAGCTTTAAGCGAGTTAATGATATCATTTCTTTCGCTTTGCGAAATACTATTAGGATTACCCACTGTTTTCAATTCTTGCTGGCTAAATAACTGAACTGGTTTATCATCTGATAACTTTCCAATATGAAGATGATATGGACTTACATTAGTATTATTACCTGCTCTATCATGTGTTACAGGTTGAACAAGAATATCACTGTTCCATGTTGCATTATTAGAAATCGTTCCAGTAATCACTAAAGTACCTGCGTCTCCAGAATTATCTCTATTAAATACTGCTTGTAAACCATTATTTTCAGTGATAGATGCATCTTCCACACCTGAACCATATGCATTGTCAGAAACAGGAATTGAAATATTAACGTTATCTCCACGATAATATTTATCTTGAAGGCCTCTTACGTCACCAAAAGTTGGCGGTGTAGTATCTAGTCCTACATTAATCGAATTACTAAAGTTGGATTGCACTGGATCTTCATAGTATGTAATTGCTCTAATAACCCCATTATTAGGTAAAGGATTAGTATAATCACTTTCTTCAAATGTCACCGTGCCATCTAAGTTTGCCATCTTTTCTGCGAGTACAGTATAGCCTAAAGGTGATGTGCCAGGACCTGCACCATCTGTACCACCTGAAACTAAACGTACTTTTGCTCTCTCATCTTGTGGTACATGTGTCACTGTAATAGTTGGTTTTTTACCACCTTTTTGTCCTAATTGTGCCGCAAGTGTTGAAATAACTGGCGGATTGGGTTTGGCAATGACTTCAAAGATTTTAGTTTCATTACCAATTCTCGCTGTCATCACATGGCGTCCTGGTGGCAATTGACCAACCAATACTTTATTTTTCTCAAGTTCTGTATTGGGTCTATCTACTGCATCTTCAATTCGTAGAGAGGGTGGATATCCAGAGATTTCCCATACATTTGCAGACTCGTTACTTTTAAATTGAATCCGAATATTTTGATGATAATCCTTACTATTACCATTAGTCACTGTATTAAGCATTTGACCTTCTTGTTGTAAAAAGACAGCATGATGTGCAGCTTGTGATTCAGGTGAATTCTCTTTATTATCGGGTGCATTATCTGAATAGAATCCAATAGATTGTTCTAACTTTGGTTTGACAAATAAATTTACTTTTTTGATTGTTTCACCATTATGGTATGCATCACTTACATTAAACCCAACAAAAATTTCAATTGGTCTTCCTGTTCTCGCAGCCTCTTTTAATTTTTCTTCAGAAAACATTTCATGAATTTCATAAGAGTTAAGCGGATTTACACCAAAATTACCTCTATAACGATCAGTAGGCACTCTAGGGAATAAACCCATTACATGATCACTAGGGTTACTTAGATAACTTGAAACATCTTCAGCATATTCGTGTGTAGCGAAATCGCCATCTAAGTAATGTTTTTTCATTATTCTACGCTCTGGCACATCATAAGCTGATTCAACATGGTCAATATGCAGTACGCGATCGATAACATCTACAATTTTAGTTTTACGATCATTATACTGTTCTAGCGGCTCTAAATATAATTGGTTATAGTTGTTGATTTCATTAAATTCAATCCCTCTACCACCTGCTGCATAATATAATCTATCTTGTGAGCTACCAGACGTTTTAAATTGAATGGTATAACTATCTGTTCCTCTAGCTTGAAATGCATAGATATGATCAATACCTTGATTATGATCTACTTGCCCAGTTAAATAACGATAAATATCGTCTCCAGCTACTTTAATTTTATTTGGAACACCTTCTCTTTCAAAGAATGTAAATGGTTGATTTTCATTACCACGTGCAAAATCCCCTAAATTATAAATATGATTAACTGAATCGTTATAGAACTCACTTCTATTCAAAGGATTTCCTTGTCTGAAATTATATGCACTAGAAGTAATACCACCAGCAGAATCCCACATTCTTGATAATGCTTGATCTCTACCGTCTCCAGTACCAGATGATGATGTTTCATGACCATTTACATCTGTGGTAGTAAAACGTACTGGTCCCGTTGGCGTTTGACCTTTAGGTAAACCAAACCAAAATACCATGCCATTACGTTTAATATGATACTTATTAAAATTAATCGTCCATAAATATCCATCATTTTGTCTAATTGATGAAATTTCTGCAATACCTCTAACACTAGATGGACTCATATTTCGATAATGAGAACGTGTAGCGTAATATGGTGCACTTTTATTCGTTGCATGTAAAAACGTTCCTGACCAATAACCGGAACCATCATTTTCATTTTCTACATACCATTCTTTTTTAGCATTATTATACAAATCTGAATTCTTTTTTACTTTTGAGCCAGGTTTTGGTCTAGAGTTATGAACTACTGGTGGTGTATAAGTATTAGCAGTATTGCTAGGGGGTCTCGTCCCACCTTGTCCACGTACAGGACGTCTACTTGATCTTACAGCACGTGCTTCTCTATTTGCTCTTGTACTGATTGTACTTACTTGTCGTTGTGGTAATGAACCGATTAAAGCGTTAGCTTGTTCTATTTCTTTATATAATTCATTTATTAATGCTTGGTTTGTATTATCATTAGTACTAAAAAAGTCATTAACTTTGTCAAATGTTGCTTTAATTTTAGCAACTTTTTTATTATCAGATTGTTCTCTATCAATTTTTCGATATTCAGCGTAAGAACGGTCATAAGCTGCTTGAAGTTTATCAGCATCAATTGTTGTTAAAGTTGAAGATACTAGGGTATCATCTGATGCTTCTCTATCTTCGTAACGAGTACGGTTGTCACGAGGACTATGCCCTTCATTCACCTCGGCTAGACTATTATCATCTGATTTATTTTTTTGAGGTTGAACTTCATTATTTTCTTTTAAATCTGTTGTTGTGTGAGATGTATCTTTGTTTTCGTTTTGAGATGAAAATGATGTTAAACTATTTGTTAATGTATCTGTCGTCTGAACTTTATTTAAAGTTTCATTGTTTGCTTTTTGACTCTCAGATACAGGTGAAGCTTTGGGTTCTGTGCTAGATTGAACTTGCTTGTTACTTGTCTCATTTGAAGTTTGTTCTTGGCCTCTAGCTTTTGCTTGAATCACTTGCCCATCTTTTTGTAGTTGTTCACTGGCGTGTGCTTGAGGTGAACCTAAGAAAATTAATGTCGCAATAACAGTTGAAAAAGCACCGACTGTATATTTGCGTATACTAAACTTCTGTAATTTTTCTCGATAATTCACAGTGATTATTCACTCCTATTCTTGATGTTTATTCTTAGCTGTATAGATGCAAATGATGAAACATTTTTATTTAAAAACTATATTACGACTCAATGTTTCACAATCATTTACTATATTGTACTGAACAATAGGTGTATTTGTTCATTTATATATTATCATCATTCATTTTATATGTGTATATTATTTTATGAATATTTTATTAAATAATTTATTTAATTTATATACTAGATGCACTTCAAATAATTGTTTCAGAATTTATTTAGCTTATTAAAAATTTACTTATCTTTTTTAATCTTGAAGCCATTACCTAGAGATTTTTATTTAGAATATTTACGTAAAGCGTAATCTAGACATAACATAACGAACTTAAAAGAAATTTAATTTAATCTCATCTTTTTTCTTTAATATTTTTTAAACATTCCACCAGATTTTGGTTCGGTAGATTGAAATCCAAACTTCTTATATAATTGATCAGCTGGATAATCTGCAATCAGACTGACATATGTCCCTTTTTCTGCATGATTTTCAATAAATGCCATCACTTGTTTTAAGATTTCTTTCCCAAAACCTTGTCCTTGATAATATGGATGCACAGCAATATCTATAATCTGAAATGCAGTTCCCCCATCTCCAATGACTCTACCCATCCCAATCAATGTTGATTCTTCATAAATAGTAATATTAAAGCATGCATGGGGTAATCCTTTTTGTGCTGCTGTTTCTGATTTAGGACTCATACCTGCTTTTGCTCTTAATTCACAATAATCTTTAACATTTGGTGGATGATTTGAATAATGAATCATTAAAACGTCCTCCTCTTGTAGTCTCTTTATGCTTAATTATAAAAAAAGACACAATAGGTTTGAATCTATTGTGTCTCAAATTATTATTTTAATCTCTCGGTTCTTTTAAAATGGCTTGTCTTAGTAAAAAGAAAAGTAATAATAAGCCAGCAAGCATTCCTGTATGACCGATACCTGCAAATCCAGCAAATGCTTCTGGTGAAAAACTTTTTCCAGTGACTTGGTAAGTACCTTTTGTTAGCATCATTCCCACAGTAATAATGACACCGATATTGTATACAATGAAAAACCAATTAAATAAATAATAACTACTTAACTTAAATACTTTTTCAAGCGGAAGTAAAATTAAAAACATAAACATACCTAATATTAATGTATGTGTGTGAACAAGAGCTAGTTGCGTATCGCCGGTAAAATCATGTGCTTTCGTTAACTCTCTGTAGTAAAATCCACTTACAAGTCCAATAATCATATAGACTAAAAAAGCATATAATAATCTGCGCATAAAAAATCCTCCCTTACTTCAATTATTATAATCGATTATCTTCGTCTTTAAAGTGACAAAATTTTGTAATCAAATCATGTTACTAAAAATGACCTCCAGCAAACACTAGAAGTCATTTTATTATATGTCTTATTTATTTCTTGCATGTTTAAATAATGCAACTAAAGATAAAATAATGGCAACAAGTGAAATAATCCACAATGCGATAGAACCACCTGAAGATGATTGAGTTCTTTCATCTTTTTTAGCATTGTCTCCTTTAACAGTGTCAGCATTTGCATTTTTTTTCACTTCCAATGTTGGAGCAGGATGTTCACTATTCGCTTTGCCCGTCCATTTTACTTTATCTTTATTATCATATGTCTGCACAGCTTTAAATGAATATGTGCCTTCTTCTTTAGGACTTGCTACAAGAAGTGGGAATTCGATAAATTCATTAGGACCAATGCCTTTATCTTTCGCTTTCCAAGTGATTTTTGTGATATTACCTTTTTTGTCTTTATCTAAACTATATTTATATCCTTCTACAGGTTGAATATTTGACACTTGTACTTCTTTTGGAATATCTAATTCGACTTTTTCAGTATGATCTTTTTGTTCAACAGGCACTCGAACATCCACTTTTTCGTAAGATCCAGGTTCAACTGCTTTTGGATTTATCGTCACATGTGCATCAGCATATTTAAATAAACCTAATGAAAAGAAGAACACTAAACCTGAAGCAAATAATTTTTTAAGCATATTTTACAATCTCCTTTTATGGAATATTAATTTGACTCATAATAACACCAACAAGTATTAAAATAATACCAATAGAAACTTCTACGATTAAAGAGACTTTATTAATTCTATAACGTTTGTTTAAGGCGCGCGTTGTTTGCATAAATCCTAAAGCCATCATAATTAATGTTCCTGCGATTTTAATTATTAATAATATTGTCCATGTTTGCATATTAGACCATATTGATAAAATTTTAGTTTCATCAATCGACATTAATATACCTGTAATAATGATAACTACAACAGCAGCTCCATTCACTTTAAATAAGATTTCGCGTAATAAATCAACTGCATCTCGTTTTTTAGTAAATACTGAAGAAAACAAATAAATTAATGCGCCTAGCCATAAACTGATACCAGCTAAGTGTAATGTTCTAAGTATAATTGACCAAACAGGAACACTTTGAGACCAAGCATGTCCTGACATACTTAAAGCTAAAATCATAATTATCGAAATAGCCCAATACCATGTTCGTTCCATATTTCTTAATACAAATAATCCACTTAAAATAATTAAAGCAACAGCGCTCAGTATATATGGGAATTGAATTAAGACACTTGGATTAAATGTTAAAACTGAATCCAAAATATCAGATGATAGAGTCATCAGATAAAGTACAAGTGACATAATATATGCCATCATCATGATCAATGATACAGCGACATGTCTAGGGAAAATATCAAATGTTGATAAATTATTTCTACGTGCAATACCGTTTAACCAATATAAACCAACTAAAATAATTGTTGCGCCTTCAGCGATATATCTAAACACACCAAACCAAAATGCAGGCGTTTCATATGCAACAGGAGTAGTATCTACACCATTGGCTGTTTTTTTACCAACTGAAAATTCAAATTGATCACTAATTTCATGACCATCAGCAGATACAGTGTGCCATTTAATTTGTTGTGTACCTTCTTTTAATTGCTTGCCTGAGAAAGATAAAGTATCTGAATGTCCTGATGTATTTGGTTTAATATCAGCAATTTTCTTTCCTTTATCATTATATATCGTTATCCCTGAATATTCGGCATTTACCGGCTCATTAAATGTTAATTTGATTGTATCTGGTTGTTTTGATACGAGACCGTTTTGTGCTGGGGTTGTTTTTTCTAAAGTAGCGTGCGCAGAAGCTATTTTTGTCATACTCGGCACGAATAAAAATAGGAACATCATCAATAACGCTATAGCTACTTTAGAACTTCGCTTTAAAATGACCATTGACGTCCTCCTATAAAAAATACTCATTTAACAATAATAAAGTAATATAACTTATTTAACAATAATTATTGTAATATGTCATCGTTTATATAAATTTAAAGCGAGCTAAATAAGAGATCTTCTCCCTTATAGCTCGCTTTAATATCAAATTATTTTATTCTTCTACTAACGCTTGTGTGTCCAAGGTTAACTCATTCCTTAAAACACATGCAATAAACATTGCTAATAGTGAACAAATTGTTTTAGCGATTAATAATGACCATACAGCCCCTGTTAAACCAAACAACGCATTTAATATAAATAGTATCAGAATAGTGTTTCATTTTATATGCTAACACACTAATCCAATATTAATAATTATATTCCATTTTTGCATATCTCATTTAGTTAGATATCTAAATAATATAATACACCTTTTTTCAAATAATCAACTGCGTTTTACTCATTGCATTTTTTGAAAAATTTTTATTAAAAATAGCTGCGCCGTAATATTTATTATCATTAAGTCCTTTTTTAATATCTGATTCTTTTTTTACTTTAATCCATTTAACAGTATCAGAATCACTATCCATTAATTTATCTTCAATTGTTTTACCAATATTTACTTTATTACCTTGGATATCTATACCTTTATCATTATTTACCACTGCAATCGGTATTTGTTTTGGTTTTGGGTTAAATGCAGGATAAAACGCTAAAGAGAATATCACTAATAATAAAATAGCTGCAATTGGTGCGAACCATAGTAACTTACTTTTAAAAATATTCATTTCTACTTACCTCTCTATATTTATTGAACAATGTGTTGAATATTTAATATCTTGTAAATTATAATGAGGTTATCACTTCAATACAATAATCAATAATGATCATATCGTTAATTAATGAACATTATGCCTAATATTGTTAATTAATTATAAAGGATTGATGCAGAATGAAAGAAGATCGGAGAGTTCGTAAGACGAGGTCAGCAATTAAGTCTTCATTTATCGAATTATTAAATGAAAAGGAATTAGAAAAAATTACAATTCAAGATATTGCAGATCGTGCAGATATTAATAGAGGTACCTTTTATTTACATTATGAAGATAAATATTTATTATTATCAGATATGGAAGATGAATTTATTTCTCAAATGACATTCTTAAATCATCTTCATAATATTATGGGAAAAGATCCAGAAGATACTGCTAAAAATTTTATTAATATTATTTTAAAAAATATGCTTCAACATATTTCGGATAATATTACTTTTTATCAAACGATCTTACAATTAAATAGGAAGTCAAAACTTGAAGAAAAAATTTATTCCTTAATCGGGGAAAATATGCAAAAATATATTAGTACAAATCATGAGATTGAAGGTATACCAGAAAAATATTTTCATAGTTATGTTGCTGGTGCAACAATATCTACTGTTAAATTTTGGGTGAATGATCCCCACCGTCTTTCAGTTGAAGATTTAACCAATCATATTTTTAAAATTATTTATAATGGACCTTTAAGAATCATGGTTCAGCATCAATATAAAGCTTTAAATATTGACACAGCGAAATAAAGACTAAGAAAGGAACTATCAATTATGTTGACTGCATATAAACACTCAACTACTAACGAAATAGTTGAAACAAATATAAACCAATCTGCATCATGGATAAATGTTGTCGAACCTGATAGAGAAGAAATTGAGCATTTAATTGAACAGTACAATCTGCCAGAAGATTTTATTCGTGACCCTCTTGATGCAGATGAAAGTGCACGTATTGAATATGACGAAGATACTGGCTATTCTCTTATTATTGTCGACTTGCCTATTGTAAGTTCTACGAATCGTCATGTTCTCTCATTTGTTACCATTCCTCTAGGTATTGTGATTGGAAATGGTGTGATTTTTACAATTTGTGATGCTGAAAATGAATTTCTTGAAAATTATTCAAGACAAGATAACGTAAATTTAAAATTTCATAGTCGCTTTGCTTTAGATATTTTACTTACTATTTCAAATCACTATAACAGAAACTTGCGTCTTTTAAATAAATCAAGAATCCGTATTGAAAGAGATTTGAAAAATAGTATTACGAATAAACAACTTTATCGTTTAATGGAAGTAGAAAAAAGTTTGGTTTACTTTTTAGCAGCTTTAAAAGGGAATGATACGATTATTAAAAAATTATTCCGTTTGCCTGCAATTAAACGTTTTGAAGAAGATGAAGATTTGTTAGAGGACTTAGTCATTGAAAATAACCAAGCGATTGAAACAACTGAATTATACACAGGTATTTTAGAAAGTATCACGTCTTCGTATTCTTCATTACTTTCAAATGAAATGAACAATATTATGAAGACATTAACGCTTTTCACGGTATTACTGACACTACCTACCCTTGTCTTTAGTTTCTTTGGTATGAACGTTCCATTACCTATTGATGATAAGAGTTACGTTTCGTGGCTGGTTATCGTAGGAATCTCTTTAATATTAGTCACTATTGTAAGTATTTTCTTATGGCGTAAGCAAAAACTTTAATAAAAAAGTAACCCTTGCAATGTATCGCAAGGGTTACTTTTTTATTCTGCTGCAGCTTTGTAAGCTTTTCTTCGTGATAAAATTAAAGTGACAATCACTGCAATTATAAACGCAATAAACATACCTATGAAATAATGAAGCCAACCAGCATGAGCTGGGTTAATTGAAATAAATCCAGGTAATCCTGCAGTACCTAAAGCAATGGCTTTAACTTTGAAAAACGAAATGTAGGCTGAGCCTATAGCTGAACCTGTTATTGCACCAATAAATGGATATCTTAATTTTAAGTTAACTCCAAATAAAGCGGGTTCAGTAATACCTAAAAGAGCTGAGATACCAGCTGCTGAAGCCACACCTTTAAGTTTCTTATTATTTTTAATAATTAAGAAAGCAGCAAGCGCTGCCCCACCTTGTGCTACATTTGACATTGTAGCGATTGGGAAAATAAATGATCCACCTGTTTTTGCTTGATCTGCAATTAAAGTTGTTTCTACTGCAATAAAACTATGGTGCATACCAGTAATCACAATTGGAGCATAAAATAATCCAAAGATAAATCCACCAATTGCACCTCCAAATTCATATAACCATGTTAAACCATCTGATAACCAATAACCAAGCTGTCTAGTGATAGGTCCTACAAATAAGAAAGTTAAGAATGCTGTACTCAATATTGCAAGTAAAGGCGTTAATAAATTATCCAATACAGTAGGAATGATTTTACGTAATCCTTTTTCAATAGTTGCTAAGATATAGGCTGCCACAAGCATAGGTAACACTTGTCCTTGATATCCAACTTGATTAATATGTAATCCAAATAAATCCCAATGTGGAATAGCCTTACCCGCTTCAACTGCTTTAGGAAAATCATATGCACTCATTAATGAAGGATGTACTAAAATCATTCCTAACGCTGCACCTAAAAATGGATTGCCGCCGAATCGTTTCGCTGCACTAAAGCCAATTAAAATAGGTAATAGTGTAAACGGTGCATTAGCAAAAACATTAATCATATCTGCTAATCCAGCGAATTGACTATGAACATCTATAAATGATTTATGATGATAGAATAAATCTGGCGCTGTAAGTAGATTATTAATACCCATTAATAATCCACCGGCAACGATGGCTGGTATAATTGGTACGAATATATCTGACAACATCTTAACAAAACGTTGTAAAGGATTCATATGCTTCGACGATTTGTCTTTTACATCAGCAGTTGTTGATGGCTCTTTTCCTGTTATTTTTTCTAACTCTGCAAATACTTTATTGACTGTTCCTGAGCCGATAATAATTTGATATTGTCCTCCTGTAGAAAAGGTTCCTTTAACTACATCCATTTCAGATAACTTTTTTTCATCTATAATACTTTCATCTTTTAATACAAGTCTTAATCTTGTGGCACAATGGGCCATAGCATCTAAGTTATCTTCTCCGCCTATCGCTTCTAATATATCTTCAGCCGATTTCTTATAGCTCATTCTACTAATCTCCTATATATGAAACTCATTTTAATATTCATTATATAATTGTAATCGGTTCTAAAAAACAAAGCAATATCTTATAAATATTTTATATAATTAATTTTAATTTATATTTTAATTTAATGAAAAGGTGAAAGTAAAATAAAATTCAATGTCTCACTTCTACAATTTAACCTCACTTTGTGTTGGATATTAGTTTCTTTATGAACATCTTTGTACTAGAGCGCCTCTACTAGAGTTTAAAACTTGATCTACTGTATTTTCAATTTAATTACTACTTGCTAATACATCAAAAAACCTGGGACAACGCATGTTGTCCCAGGTTTTTTTAATACTAATTCTGACATTCTTAACTTTGAATATGTTTCGTGATGTTTAATTAAGTAAAAGTATATTTAGATGTTATGATGTAAAATTGTTACACATTAAATAGAAATTTTTGGGGAGTTATAATGATTCTAAATATAATAGTTAGCTACTGTTAATACCTTTTATATTTGCATGCATCTTTTATTCTAAGTTGCTTACTCTACGGAGTGATGTCATTTTCTCTATTTAAAATACCGTAATCGTTCGTTTCATTAAACTATTGTATATCGGTTGCTAATGCTCTAAGATGTTGTGTCTTGATATACATTTAAATAGTGATTTTAAATATATGGGGCTCATATCAAATATATAAGTAAATTCATTCTTGATGCTATATATTCAAATGATGTTGTATCGTGATGTATGTACAGAATTAGTCATTTTTAATTTCAAGTGAATCATTGTTTAATAGCTTATATCTCTTCACTCAAAATCTATATTTATTATGCATTTAAATTCGTTTCATTGACCTACTAAAAATTTTCAATAGTCTCATGCGACATTCTAAAAAAAATAATAATATTGTGCATCTATAAAATTGTTAACGTTTTCAATTAAAAATAAACGAAATTTTTTTATTTTTAACTATTAATATCTCTTTTATTTTCATATATAATAACTCTTATTATTCAAACAGACCTAAATCCCCGCTTACAAATACTATACTAGATGAGGAGACTTATTTATGAGCAGTACTCTTTTTTTACATGAAAATATTACTTCTATGCCTAGGAGAAACATCAACCATGTGCTTATATTATTTTCTTTAACTAATGAATTAGAAATGACAATCAATGGAAAGCATCACCCATTATCAAATCATATTGCAATCATTAATCAAGGTGATTTATATCAAATTAATAAAGGAAGAAATCTGATTGAGCTCAAAATACCAATGGCTTACTTTTATCTTGAAGACTCTGCTTTTTTTAATTGCCACTTTGATGCACATCTCTTACAATCAAGTCATTTTATCAAATCAATCATTTTAAATAATATAGAACATATGTACAACACATCTCATCATGATGACAAAGTTATTCCAAAGATCATACAAACTTTTTATAAAGAAGCAGTTATTAGACATCCTCATATATATATTCCAAAGATTCCTGTTGAACAGCACATCTTAATTAATATACTTACATTCATTCATGATCACATCACTTCCAATATTTCTCTACAAGATATTGCAGCACATGTACTTATTTCTGAGTCATATTGTTCAAATTTATTTGTACGTATATTGAATATTAATTTTAAAGATTATTATACAAGTTTGAAAATTAATCATGCTATTAGATTACTCATTTGTACAAATGACTCTATTACAAGTATTTCTGAACAATCCGGTTTTAGTAGTCATACCAATTTTACTAATCAATTTAAAAATTATCTTAATTTAAGTCCAAAACAATTTCGTTCTCAACTGAATCATTCTGATCCTATATCTGCGATACGACTGAAGAGTGACATTGAACCTAAGCATTTTGAATTAATCTCTCAGTTTGAAACAACTGAACAATTATCAACCGAAACAACTATCATTGATCTTGAGCAATTAGAAGCCTTTCAACATACTCAATCTTCAAAGGCATTTATTCATTTTAAAAATATTAATGAATTATTCCAGTTTGTTTTTAATGATCATTATGATATCGATTTATCTTATTTACCTAAACCAGCCATTTTGATTAATGATATGAGTGATATGAATCAACATTCAATTAACGGAAACTTACTCAATCGCTGCTTCGAAAAATTATTTGAAAAAAATATCAGTTTAGCTGTCATTATCAAAAATAAATCTGAGTTCACTACTTTTTACGATTTAATTATGACGTTTCTAGAAAATAATCAAGATTATAAATGGAATAAAAAAAGTGTACGATTTATGCTCGTATTTGATACCAAGTCAATGACTATCCAAGATATTCATCTATCATATTTAAAACTTAGAAACAAAAATCGTTCGATTAAATATGGTGTTTTAGTGGAAGGATTATTACATCAGTACGAAAAGTTACAAGAAGTCTATGATACAATGAAGCGTCTTAATTTTGATTACTATTTTGTTGACATTGAAAATATTGATACGAAAAATATATTAATTGAATACCAACGCGGATTTACTCATGCAAATACTCATTTCGAAAACTACGTTCATTTTATAAAGAATTCTAATATACCTTCGACCCAATTTGTCTATAGTAGCTTATCATTACGTTGCTTTAAGTATACAAATGACGGTAGGCATCCACTTCAACTAGCAGATTTAGTTTGTCATTTAACGGCGCTATTAAAATATGGAGGTGGTATTTGCTATCACCTTTTTGAAGATGATCCAATGTTTATTGCATTATTTAATCGACATGGGAGTTTACTTCCAATTATGCATCTTTATCAATTTATTGCAGCATTTATCGATGTGCCTATCCATATTGCAAATAATTATTTAATGAGTCAAAAAGATGGAAATTACCATTTTATCTTATTTAATAAAATTAATGATCGCTACTTGTCTGACAGTAAACAACATTATCAAATACTAAATAAATTAAATGAAAATAGCTTAATCATCGTAAATACATTAAATAAAGAACATGGGACGATTCATCAATTAATGTCTCAAGATAATTTACCTGTATACATTGAAAAAAGTATTATTCATCAATTAGATAGATGCAATCAACCTAAAACAGAACTATTTATACAAGAAGAAACCAATCATCCATTTAATATGACGTTGCATCATGATGAAGTGAAATATATTTATATCAAATCTGTTTAAATTTAATTTTAAAGGGATATTAATATAATAAGGAGATGATTAGTTTGGATAAACAAAAAGTGACTCAAGCGATTGAGAAAGTTTTAAATACTTCTAAAATTGGTGTATTATCAACTGCATATAATAATAAACCGAATAGCAGATATATGGTGTTTTATAACGATGGTCTTAATTTATATACAAAAACAAGCAATAAAAGTTCTAAAGTAAAAGAAATTCAAAGTAATCCAGAAGCATATATTTTACTAGGCTATAATGAAACAACAAATAATAGTTTTGTTGAAATAGAAGCAAGTATTGACATTGTAGAAGATCAGAAAGTCATTGATTGGTTGTGGGAAACACAAGACAAAACATTCTTCGATTCTAAAGAGGATTCTAATTTATGTGTGTTAAAAATAAATCCAAAAACGATTACTTTAATGAATGATGATGATATTGATACACCAATCACAATTGATCTTTAATTTGATTGTTAATAAGAGTAGATAGAATGTATCATGAATTCTATCTACTCTTTTTTGCTTATTTATAATGCTTCATTTATATTAGTTGAAGTACAATTGAATTTTTGTGAAACTTTTATTGCAATTTAATTCTATTTTTTGTATAAATAAATTAATATATTTAAGGAGAGTCTTAATGAAGAACAAAAAAGGTTTAAGGTTAGGAATTTTTTTAATTGCAATTATGTTAATTGTTAGCATTATTTTAGTCATTGTAATGCTAAATGGTCAGCAAAAAGAATCCTACTATGGCTATATGAAAGATAGTCACACTATTGATAAAATGATAAATGAACAAACTGAAAAAGTAGAGAAAAATGTTAAATTACCTTCTAACACTAATGTAAAAGTAAAAAAAGGCGATTTTGTCTTTTTAGTAAAAGAAAAAGGTTCTGATTCATTTTCTAGAGTATCAAAAGTAAATCATGATGAAGTGCCACATGGTCTCATGATGAAAATTCATGAAATGCATGATATGAAAGGCATGTAGCTTTTGATATATTAGGCAGTATAAAGAGCGAGATAACATTCATTTAAAATCAGTTATCTCGCTTTTTCTTTTTGAATAAAAAAGCATCGCTTATCCAAGCGACGCTAAAAATGTCAGATTTCTTTTTTTAAATTGATTCTAGATATTTCTTACCTTTTTCTTTATCATAAACATGTTCCCATTTAGAGATAACTACTGTAGATAATGCATTACCAATAACGTTCACACATGTACGAACCATGTCTAACAAACGATCTACACCGATAATTAACGCAAGACCTTGAGCTGGTAAGCCCATTGCCCCCAATGTTGTTAATAACACTACGATAGATACTCCTGGCACACCTGCCATACCTTTAGATGCAACCATTAATGTCACCATTAAAATGATTTGTTCAGATAATGATAAGTGAATACCATACATTTGAGCAACAAATAAAGCGGCGATAGATTGATATAAGGCTGATCCGTCTAAATTAAACGAATATCCAATTGGTATAACAAAAGAAGTCACTTCTTTTGGTGAACCAAATTTCTCCATTTTATTCATCATTACTGGTAACACTGCTTCAGAACTTGAAGTAGAGAATGCAAGTAATAATTCATCTTTAAGTATTTTAATGATTGAGAAAATACTAATTCCACAAATTCTTGCTACAATACCCAAAACAACAATAATGAAGAAAATCATCGCAAACACAACTACTAAAACAAGTTTAGCTAATGGAATTAAAGCTGAAGCACCGAATGTCATAACAGTTGTACAAATAAATGCAAATACACCAATTGGTGCTAATTTTAAGATTTTATTAATCATCCAAAATACGGCTTCTAATGTACCGTTTAAGAAACCTTTAACTGGTTCAGCTTTTTCTCCAATCGCAGCTAATCCCAAACCAAAGAATACTGCGAAGAAAATAATTGGCAATAACTCACCCTTAGTTAAAGCTTCAAAAATATTAGTTGGTATAATATTTACGATTGTATCAATAAAGTGGTTACCGTATGTAGATTGTTCTGCGGCAGACGCAGTTGATTGATATTTAGTAATATCGCCTTTAGGTAACTTATCAGGATCTAATCCAATTCCTGGTTTAAAAATATTACCAATAATTAAACCTAAACCGATGGCGATGGTTGTAATAATTTCGAAATAAAGAATTGATTTCCATCCATAGCTTCCTATTTTTTTCGAATCCCCTAAATTCGAAATAGATAAAGCAAGTGAACAGAATACAATTGGGATGATGATCATTTTGATTAAATTTAAGAAAACGTCACCGAAAGGTTTAATATAATTTGCAACACCTGTTTGTCCAAATAATAATAAACCAATTACTACACCTAGCACTAATGCAATTAATACTTGCATAGGTAGGCTAACTTTTCTCTTGAACAGAGTCACGTTGAAACCCCCTTCTTCTGACATCGCTTAATTATATCAAATTATTCAAAATTCGGATATAACAAATTAAAAACTATTAAATAATATACATATTTAATTTGGCAAAAATAATTAATTAAAAACAGAAAAGTGAGAATATTTTTAGAATATAGATGTTGGAATTCAATCACTATCTTTAACCTTCTCAATGTAAGAGCGGTTTATAAATGAATTACATTACTCTAAAATCTTTTTTAACTAACTCGTTTACCTTTACCATTTAACAAAAAATTTCATTTAAAAAAACAATATCTATTTTTCTATAGATATTGTTTTTTTGAGTAGTAATCATCATTAATATCTCTGGTTCTACGTATTGATTATATATTATGGCTTATAATTTTGGTTGAAATAGTTATGTTTTGCACTTTTAATGCTTTTCTTGGTTTCCGTATCAAAGCCTTCAACTAAAATACCTTTACGTGTACCAATTGGCTGAATGATATATGTTAAATTAGGCTCGTCTTTAAACACCACTTGTTTATAATAAACGCCTCTTTTAGCGCTATATAATGTCTTTTCTGATTTAATTTTATCTTTCAAATGTTTTTGTTCTATATAATTGTCTACAAGTTGCACATTTTTATGCCCTTGATACGCTTTCGTTCCAAAGAAGAACGCAATAGCTAATACAAGAGAAATAGCTAATATAATAATAATTCTAATAATCTTTTGCTTCTTACTCATCAGAGCACTCCTTCATCATATTACTCAATAAAATAGCTTCTTTTATCATTTAAATAATTATGAATGAAATAGTAACTTTTTTAAAGTGATACATCTTTTTTGTAACAAAATATACTAATAATTTAATTTAGAATTTGAAATAAATCAACAATCTAAAATTATATGTAGACTTATTTAAATTTACTTTTAAATTTATTAAAAAACTTATATATTACTCTAACAATAGTCTTGACAATAGCTATTGTTCATACTATCTTTAAGTAAGTTGAGGGGGAAAGAATATGTATGTAAAGGACAGTTATTTAAGTAAACAATTATGTTTTTTACTTTATGTTACTTCAAAAGAGGTAATTAAAAAATATACTCACTATCTAAAAGAGTATGATTTAACATACACAAGTTTTATGGTTCTTATGGCTATTGAAAACGACGAAAAAATAAACATTAAGTCCCTTGGTCAACGCGTCTTCTTAGATTCTGGAACTTTAACGCCTCTCTTAAAAAAATTAGAGAAAAAAGGTTACGTACAACGCATGCGAGAAAAAGAAGATGAACGTAATTTACAAATTTCATTAACTCAAAATGGTAGAGACATTAAACCAGTATTAGAGCAAATTTCTAATCAAGTGTTTAATGATTTTGATATTTCTGACGATGAAGCGGATGGCCTTGCTAGTAGCTTAAGACATATTATTTCAGAGAACTTCGGCTCTAATGCTGAATAGTTAATACACATGACAAAAGCTAAGTAATTATTGTTCCTTCTTTCTTTTATTTTCTAACTAATACATAATATCGACGTCTTTTGTCATGTTTCTTTATTCCACATCTTTCACTTTTTAATTCTTCAAACTTTCAAATTGCTTTTACTTTACGTGTAGTATCTCTATTTATATAATGATATTGTAAAATTTCAATATATTTTATGACATATTACTCTGAAAAGGAGATTTCATATATGAATAATAGAGAATTTTTTGATCAAGCTATTTTTAAAAATAATCCAAGAGATGTATTTCGTGATCTAGGTGAACAAGTATTTAACCAATTTTCAACTAAAAGCTTCCCAACAAATGTTTACAGTCAAAAAAATCAATATGTTCTAGAAGCCGAATTACCTGGCGTAAAGAAACAAGACATTCATCTTAAATATGAACATGCTACTTTAACGATTAAAGTAATTAAACAAGTATCTGAGCAAACAGGTAGTGTTCAATTAAGTGAACGCTCAAGCGGAGAATTGGTAAGACGCTTTGAATTCGAAGATATTAATAAAAATCAAATCAAAGCAAGTTATGAAGATGGTGTTTTAGTGGTGATTTTACCTAAGAATGTCACTGAAGAAGACGAAGGTACTACAATTACAGTAGAATAAATAAAAGAAGTTGAGATATAACTTTCAGAAAAATAGCCAGTAAATGAGTGATGAGACATTCATTTACTGGCTTATTTATAATTCTTCGTATTATTGCCTTACTCTCTTAGAGGGTAGTTTCAGCTTGTGTTATTATTTCAATCTCTCATCAAAGTACGTTGTATTCATCTTTCATTTTACATTAGATTATTGAAAAAATAGGTGCTTAGCATAAGCTAATAAACAAACGTAGTGCTAGTGCACTACGTTGTATATTTATTTTGCGTATTCTTTTTTGTAAAGATGACCCATTGTAATAAAAGCAAGTATTCCAAATACAGCTAGTAAAATAAATGCTAAATGACTTGAACCTGTCAATGAAGTAACATACGTGATAACAAGTGGTGGGAAGAAACCACCTAACCCTCCCATCATAGAAACAATTCCGTTTGCAGTACCAGATTCTTTAGCAAAATAAGATGGCACAAGTTTAAAGATGAGTCCATTTCCTAATCCAGCACAAATACTAATTGTTAAACAACCTATAGTAAACAAGGCAATATGACTTGAAACACCTAAAATAACTGCACCGATAATCATCACAACAAAATCTATCATCAAGACTTTAACCGCGTTGAATTTATCTCCTAAAATCCCACCCACAGGTCTTAAGAATGTTGCTAATGCGATAAATACTCCTGATCGAATACCTGCATCTACTTTATCTATTCCGAAATTATTAACTAAATAGTTAGGTAAGAATAAACCAAATGCTACAAAAGCACCAAATGTAATAAAGTACCATAAACTCAAATAATATAGTTTGTAGTTTGAAGATAAATCTTTAACTTGAGCGCCTAAAGGTACTTTAACTTTAGGTTCTTTAGCATCTCCAAGGAAAAACATTAATATTGCAAAAATAGCGATAATAATAAGATAACTTCTTACTGTTGTTTGCCATCCTACAATACCCGCAATAGGAGGTGCTAAGAATGATGAAATTGCTGTACCAATATTTCCCATTCCATAAATACCATTTGCTAATCCTACTTTGTCTTTTGAAAAATATTTAGGAACTGAAGTGACACCTACAGAGAAAATGGCTCCTCCTACTCCTAAAAAAAATCCAGACGCCATTAACATACCAGGCGATTGGGCTTGTCCTAAGAAGAAAATAGGAAATAATAATATAATGAAACTACAAAAGAATACCCATTTAGCGCCAATAATATTTGTTAAATAACCAAATGGTACACGAAGAATCGATCCTAGGATAACTGGTATCGCTAAAATAATTGATAACTGTCCTGGATTAATTTTAATATCTTGTGAAATAAATGGCATCAATGGAGAAATAATGCTCCAAGCCATGAATCCAACTACAAGACTTAAAGTTTGTAACGTAAGTTGAAAACCACCCTTAGTTTTATTCATTTTTTCACCTTCATCAATGTTTTATTTTCTATTATCGATAATTAAATCACATATCAATATAGCCAATTTGTGTGATTAATTACTGATTACAGTTAAATTTTAATCACTTTGTGAAAATATGAACATAAGGAGTTTCCCTTATACTCTCTAATAATCCCCCTATATTTAAATAATAAGACAAAGAAAAACCAACACATGAATATCATGTGTTGGTGAAATATAATATAAGTGTCATTATTTAAGTTATTCAATATATTTAAAAGTCTAAAAGTTGCTTCTTAAGCGCATATTCTACAAGCTCTGGTTTAGATTTTAAATTTAATTTAGTCATAATATGCGTTTTATGTGCCTCAACTGTTTTAACGGATACAAACAATTTTTCAGCAATTTCTTTATTTCCATATCCCTTTGCAATTAATGGTAATATTTCTAATTCTCTTTTAGAAAGTATTTTGAAAGGATCATTGGTTGCTTTTTCATCTTGATTAGAAACATTTACAAATTCATTTACTAATGACGTCGTTAGTTTCATATCAATATACGTTTCACCTTTATACACTGTTCGTACTGCTAAAATCAGTTGTTCATCTGGTGAATTTTTTAAAATATATCCTTTAGCACCATTTCTTAAAACATGAAATAGATATTCTTCATCATCATACATTGTTAAAATTAATATTTTTGTTTCAGGAAAACTTTCAGAAATTTTGCTAGTAGCAATTAAGCCAGACTCACCAGGTGGCATACTTAAATCCATAATTAATACATCCGGTTTGTATTCCATCACTTTCTGATATGCTTCTACTCCATCAGCAGCCGTAGCTACAACTTCCATATCTTCTTGAAAGTTTAATATCATAGAAAAACCTGTTCTTACTACTGCATGATCATCTGCAATTACTATTTTCAATTATAAGTCAGTCCCTTTACATTCTCTAGAGTGGTACTTCTAAAGTGATAATAGTTCCTTTTCCTAAATGTGTTTCTACATTCACTTTTCCGTTTACAAGCTCTGCTCTTTCATTCATACCATACAATCCTAGTCCTGTACCTTGTGGTTGAGAATTCGGATCAAAACCTTGACCATGATCAATCACTTCAGCTATTAATAAACGTCCAACCTCCTGGACAAAGACATCTACCGAACTTACGCCTGCATATTTTAATGCATTAAATACCGCTTCCTGTACCACACGGTAAACAACCGTTTCTACTTCACTATCATATCTTTTATCTTTAATGTTAGATTGATATACAATTTGCATACCATAATTATTTTCAAATTGTTTAAAATATGATTTAAAAGCCGCTTCCAAGCCTAAATCATCTAGAGATGAGGGTCTTAATTCAACTGATAAATGTCTTATATCATCAATCAATTTAGACATTAATCCCTCAATACGTTGTGATTGTTGGACAAGTTCTGAGGATTCTTTTTGATATTTCAGCAATCTGAGTTCAACATCAATATTTAGCATTTCTTGTACAACACTATCGTGTAGTTCTCTAGAAATACGTTTTCTTTCATTTTCTTGCGCGGAAATTGTTTTTCTCATCATCTGACGTTGATACATTTTTTCTTGTCTTTCAATTTGCGGCGAAATATCTTGAAGTGTAAATGCATATATCTCATTATCTTCATCAATCGCTTGATAAGAAGCTGTAAATGGTCGAACTTTATGATCTACTGTTTTCATAAACACTTGAAAATTGATATCGTTTGGTTTAGATGTGTCTAAATAACAATTTTTGCAACTTTGAAGTTCAAATTCATTTGAATACCCTTCACAACGATCACAAATCGCATTTGTCATCGCACTATAATTATTATCTTTTGAAATAATTTCTTCAGCGGCGTCATTCATTGCAATGATTTTTCCTTCTTTGTTTACAAAAACAATTTTTTCATTTGTAGTTTCATAATATTTTTTTAGTAAGTCTTCCATTTGCAGATTATATAACTCTAACACATATATCACCTAGATTTCTTCATTAAATTCCCACAAACGGCCTTTAATATTTAATTGATTAATCACTTTAGGCAATGTTTTACTACCTCTTTGTCCTAATAATAACACGCCTGCAACATGCTGTTCATGCCATAATGGTATAGCAACGAGCGCGTTTAAGTTTTCACTCATCAAAATAGGGTACTTAATTTTTTCTTCTGGTGTTATTGTTTTGGAAACATTTTCTATAACCATTCGCTTTCCTGTTTTCATGACTGTCCCAGCTAAGCCTCTGCCTTTTCTCAAAACAATCAATTTATAACGACTGTTTAAATTACCTGAAACATATTGCCATTTAATAGGTCCAGAAGGTTCGTGGTTTTCATATAGTGCAACAGCAGCAAAATCACAGTTTACTTTTTTTCTAAGTGTGTCAAGTTCCTGCTGAAAATGTACCGGTTCAAACAAAGGTTCCGGAATCATATATCGTACTCCTTTTATATTTAATGTGCACGAGGTGCTTTATGTTTTCTATATACAATATAACGTCTATTTGTATATGCTAATGGAATACTCCATACATGTACAAGACGTGTAAATGGCCAACAAGCTAATATTGTAAATCCTAATAAGATATGAATTTTAAATGATAATGGAACGCCTGTCATTAGTGCTGCATTGGGTGAGAATGTAAATAAGTGTCTAAACCATATAGAAATCGTTTGACGGTAATCAAAGTCAGTTACCATTGCATTAGTAACTAAAGTTGAGAAACATCCCATAAATATAATCAATATTAATAAGAAATTTACGAAAATATCAGAAGCTGAACTTAACTTTCTCACATTACTAATCGTTAAACGTCTTGCTGTTAAAAGTAACATTCCAATTAGAGTCATTATACCAAAAATACTACCAATATAAACAGCTCCAAAGTGATATGTACTTTCGCTTATGCCAAGTCCATCTATCCATTTTGCTGGAATAGCTAACCCCACCACATGACCAAAAAATACTGGAATAATTCCTAAGTGAAATAACAGACTGCCCCATTTAAGTTGTTTTTTTTCTAAAAACTCACTCGATTTTGCAGTCCATGAAAACTGATCATATTTATATCGAGCAATATGACCAACGATAAAAATTGCCACACATAAATATGGGTAAATAATCCAAAGAAATTGATTAAGCATGATGTGTCACCTCTTTTGGAATGTCTAAACAAGCTTTTAATGTTTCTCGTAATGCACGAATCACATAAGCGTAAGGATTATTCTCCTTAGCTAATTGATTTGCCATTTCATATGTACCATCTTCAATAATCATAATCACTAACTCAATATTGCCTTCTGCACGAGGATCATTATGCCAACTTGCTACATGTAAAAACTGCAACATCAATGGTAGATAATCTGATAATTCATTATCTACCATTTTTAATCCAAACATTTCATAAAGTACTTTTAGTTTTGCGAGCATTTGACCTCTTTCTTTTTGAGTATCAAATTTATTGTAAGTCATATAAAGTGGTGATGTTTTATTGAAATCAAATGTATCCGTATAAATTGCTTTAATTTCAGATAAAGTAAATTGGTACATAATTTCACGATATTTCATTAAATCTGCATATCCTGGATGCGAAGGATGAATCGTTTCTTCAAATGTATTAGGATGAAATGTTAATTTTTCTGGAAAATTAAGTTGTTGTGCAAGATATCCAAAACTTTCTTGATAGTATTTAAATTGTGTTAGATTAATCACGGAAAATACCTCCATAGAAATTCTCATTATAAATCTCTTGACCAGATTTTCCTGACGTTGAACCTACTGGAACACCGCAGCCTTCACAATTATCTCCGAAATATTCACCGCCATATCCTTGGCTACCTTGAGCGTGATACGTATCTAAATAGGTTTCTTTATGTGAAGATGGTACAACAAATCGATCTTCATATTTAGCTAAACCTAATAGACGATACATTTCTTTTGTTTGAATTTCTGATAAACCTAAACGTTCTAATCTAGAAGTATCAAATGGTTTGTTTGTGACTTGAGCACGCATATAACTTCTCATCATTGCCATTTTTTGTAACGCTTCTTTTACTGGCTCTACTTTACCTGCTGTAAATAAGTTTGCTAAATATTCAATAGGTAAACGCATTTCTTCGATGGCCGGGAAAATCATATCTGGATTTTGACCTGAATTTTTACCTTCAAAATAACTCATAATTGGACTTAAAGGCGGGCAGTACCATACCATTGGCATTGTTCTAAATTCAGGATGTAATGGAAATGCCAATTTATATTCAATCGCTAATTTATACACAGGTGAATTTTGAGCAGCTTGGATCCATTCATAACTGATACCATCTTTTTCTGCTTGTTCAATCACTTCTTCATCAAATGGGTTTAAGAAGATATCAAGTTGTTTTTCATATAAATCTTGTTCATTTTCAGCTGAAGCCGCTTCGTGTACACGATCAGCGTCATATAATAAAACGCCTAAATATCTCATTCTTCCTGTACATGTTTCTGAACATACAGTTGGCATTCCTGCTTCAATTCTTGGGAAGCAGAATGTACATTTTTCAGCTTTATTTGTTTTCCAGTTGAAATATACTTTTTTGTAAGGACAACCTGTCATACAGTAGCGCCACCCACGACATGCCTCCTGATCGACTAAAACAATACCATCTTCATCTCTTTTATACATAGCCCCTGAAGGACATGAAGCAACACAACTAGGATTTAAGCAATGCTCGCATAGACGAGGTAAATACATCATAAATGTTTCATCAAATTGGAATTTGATATCTTCTTCAATTCTTTGAATATTTGGATCTTCTGGTCCTGTTACATGTCCGCCAGCTAAATCATCTTCCCAGTTTGGTCCCCATTCAAGATTTAGTCTATCTCCTGAAATCAATGAATGTGCTTTTGCCACTGGTGAATGTTTACCTTCTTTAGCTGTGGTTAAATGTTCATAATTATAAGTCCATGGTTCATAA
This sequence comes from Staphylococcus sp. HMSC034C12, assembly GCF_001835895.1. NCBI lineage: Bacteria > Bacillati > Bacillota > Bacilli > Caryophanales > Staphylococcaceae > Staphylococcus > Staphylococcus sp. HMSC034C12. The sequence goes on from NZ_KV826317.1 coordinate 29,459, forward strand.
TAATCTTTGATTAACGGCATATCTGGATTATAGAAGATTTTACCTAAGGCAATTTTAGACCACTTACTACCTGATTTAAGCTCAAGTTTACCTTTTTTATTTAATACCCAACCACCTTTATAGTGCTCTTGATCTTCCCAACGTTTTGGATAACCTACACCTGGTTTGGTTTCTACATTATTAAACCACATGTATTCTGCACCCGGTCTATTTGTCCAAGTATTTTTACATGTCACACTACATGTATGACACCCAATACATTTATCTAAATTCAATACCATTGCAACTTGCGCTTTAATCTTCAAGCCAATTTACCTCCTTCATTTTTCTAACTGCGACGTACACATCACGTTGGTTTCCAATTGGTCCATAGTAATTGAAGTGATAACTAATTTGTGCATATCCTCCAACTAATTGCGTAGGTTTTAGGTGAATTCTTGTAGGTGCATTATGTGATCCCCCACGAGTATCAGTAATCTCAGAACCTGGTGTTTCAATGTGCTTATCTTGAGCGTGATACATAAACATTGTACCTTTCGGCATGCGGTGTGACGTTACCGCTCTTGCAGTTACAACACCATTTCTGTTATAAACTTCAAGCCAATCATTATCATTGATACCATGTTGCTCAGCATCTTCATTAGATAGCCAAACCACTGGACCTCCTCTGAATAGAGTCAACATACGTTCATTATCTTGATATGTTGAATGAATATTCCATTTTCCATGAGGTGTTAAATAACGTAGAACAAGTGCATCTTGTCCACCTTTTATCTTTTTATCTCTTGCGCCAAATACCATTGGTGGAAGTGTTGGTTTATATACTGGTAAGCTTTCACCAAATTGCTGGAATACTTCGTGATCGATATAGTAACTTTGTCTTCCAGTGAGCGTTCTAAAAGGTACAAGTCTTTCAATATTTGTTGTAAATGGAGAATAACGACGATTATTTTTATTAGAGCCTGGGAATACTGCTGTTGGGATAACTTCTCTTGGTTGAGCTGTAATATTTAAGAACGAAATTTTTTCAGATGCACGTTCTTTTGAAATATCCTTCAATTCCATTCCAGTTTGATTTTCTAAATCTTCATATGATTTTTGAGATAATTTACCATTCGTTGCCGAAGAGATATTTAAAATTGCATCAGCTACTTTACGTGCAGTATCAATACGTGGTCTATCGTTTCTAACAGAATGTTCATCGTCATCATTCCACGTACCAATCATACTTTTTAGCTCTTCGTATTCTTCTTTAACGCTAAAACTAACGCCGTGTGCCCCTACTTTACCTTTCTCAAGTAAAGGTCCTAATGTAACGTATTTATCATAAATTTTAGTATAGTCACGTTCTACAATAGAGAAGTTAGGCATAGTTTTACCTGGAATACCTTCTACTTCACCTTTAGACCAATCTTTAACGATACCGTATTCAGAACCTAGTTCTTGTTTAGAGTCATGTGCAAGTGGTGTAGTTACCACATCTTTAAATGTACCTGGTAAATAATCTTTAGCCATTTCTGAAATTGCTTTACTCAATGTTTTGTAAATGTCCCAGTCAGAACGTGACTCCCATAATGGATCAATTGCTGGATTAAATGGATGAATAAATGGATGCATGTCGGTTGAAGATAAGTCATGTTTTTCATACCAAGTTGCTGCTGGCAGCACAATATCAGAATATAAAGGCGTTGCAGTCATTCTAAAATCTAATGATACAAGTAAATCTAATTTACCTACTGTATCTTCTCTCCATTTAATTTCCTCTGGTTTATCATCTTCATTCGGTTCAGCCATTAATCCTGAACGTGTACCAAGTAAATGTTTCATAAAGTACTCTTGACCTTTAGCTGAACTTGAAATTAAGTTAGATCTCCAAACAAATAATGTTTTAGGATGATTTTTTCTTAAATCTGGGTCTTCAATAGCAAATTCTGTTTCTTTATTTTTCACTGATTCAATCGCACGTTTTAAAATAGCTTCATTTGAATCATCGCCCGCATCTTTTGCCTCTTCACCAAATAACAAACTGTTTTTATTAAATTGTGGATATGAAGGTAACCAACCTAAACGTGCTGCTGTCACATTATAATCTGCTGGATGCTGATGTTTAATGTTGTTAGCAAGTGGTGATTTCAATTTATCTACATTAGATTCTTCATATTTCCATTGATCAGTTGCAAAATAGAACCAACTTGTACCATTTTGTAAACGTGGTGGACCTTGCCAATCTTTAGCGAAAGCTACAGTATTCCATCCTTCAATTGGACGACATTTTTCTTGCCCAACATAGTGAGCCCAACCTCCACCATTAACACCTTGGCATCCACATAATAGAACTAAATTCAATACAGCACGGTAAATGGTGTCAGAGTTGAACCAGTGGTTAATCCCCGCACCCATAATAATCATCGAACGTCCTTTAGTATCAATAGCATTTTGTGCAAATTCTCTTGCTACTTGTGTCACTAATTCTTGTTTAATACCTGTGACGTTTTCTTGCCATGCAGGTGTATATTTAGATTCACTATCTTCATAAGATTTAGCTTCTAACTCATGACCAAATCGTTTAATACCATATTGACTAGCCATTAAATCATATACTGTAGCAATACGTACTTCTTTACCATCTGCTAATTTAACTTTTTTAGTTGGGATAGGTCGTTCGAAAATACCGTCTCCTTGACTATCAAAGTAAGGGAATTGAATGGTTTGTAACTCATATTCTTCTTCTGCAACAGATAAAGCTGGATCAATTTTACTTCCATCTTCTGTTTCAAGTTTTAAATTCCATTGTTTGCCTTCTTCCCAACGTTGACCCATTGTACCGTTTGGAACCACAAGTTTGTGGCTAATCGCATCGTGAATAACTGGTTTCCACTCACCATTTTCACTTTTTATACCTAAATCGCTTGCACGTAAAAATCGTCCTGCCTTATAACCATTCTCATCTTCATCCAGCATCAATACAAATGGCATATCTGTATATTGCTTTGCATAATTAACAAACATATCACTTGGTTTATCTTCATAAAATTCTTGTAAGATGACATGTGTCATAGCTTGAGCAACTGCGGCATCTGTTCCTGGATTAGGTGCTAACCAATTATCAGCAAATTTAACATTTTCTGCATAATCTGGTGCTACAGAAACCACTTTTGCACCTTTATAACGTACTTCAGTCATAAAATGGGCATCAGGCGTACGAGTAAGTGGAACGTTAGAGCCCCACATAATGATGTAAGAAGCATTGTACCAATCACTTGATTCAGGTACATCAGTTTGTTCACCCCAAATTTGAGGAGATGCAGGTGGTAAATCAGCATACCAATCATAAAAACTTAACATTTCCCCGCCTAATAAATTAATAAAACGCGCACCAGATGCATAACTAATCATCGACATTGCTGGAATAGGTGTAAAACCAGCGATTCTATCCGGACCATCTTTTTTAATGGTATAAAGAATTTGTGCTGCGATAATATCTGTTACATCTTTCCAACTTGCACGTACATGTCCACCTTTACCACGTGCTTCTTTATATAATTTAGCTTTCTTTTCATCTTCAACGATAGATGCCCATGCGGCGATACGATTTCCATTATTGTCTTCAAGTGCTTCTGTCCATAGATCTAATAGTTTACCTCTAATGTAAGGGTATTTTACACGAAGTGGGCTGTATTCATACCATGAAAATGACGCGCCACGTGGACATCCACGAGGTTCAAATTCAGGCATATCTGGACCACAACTTGGATAGTCAATTTGTTGATTCTCCCACGTAATCACACCATTTTTAACGAAAACTTTCCACGAACATGATCCTGTACAGTTTACGCCATGTGTGGTTCTTACTACTTTATCGTGACTCCATCTTTCACGATACATTTTTTCCCATTCTCTACTTTTACTTTCTAAAACTGACCAATTTCCATTAAACGTTTCAGTTGGTTTGAAAAAGTTTAATCCGAATTTTCCCATTTATATAAATCCTCCTACCTGCAAAGGTAATACGTTACTTATGTCCAATGTTATTTAAAGAAATTTCATTTAAATTGTACATTTTTTCACATGGTTTTTATATTAGGGAATTACCTATTTCATATAAAAGAATCCCTAAAAAAAGTGAGATAACACACGTTTTAAATATCGTGTTATCTCACTTATGACATTCGAAGCGTAAAGAACTACACTTCAATATATTTAATATTTTGGTGCTGCGTTATGATCGATTCATATAAATACTTTTGTGAAGAATGATAAGTTTCATCATATTGAATTAAGCATTTTAAATACTGTTGAGATAAGTCTTCTGCTTTTGAAAGGGCTAAGTCTTTATTCCCTTTAATAACGTACAATGTTTCATCTATTGTTTGTTTTGAGTGTATAATCTTTTCGTCATCCATATAGTTAATGATATGGCCTAATATACAAATTCCTGGATCATGTTTCATATTAAGCTTAGATAATTGATATTCAATAGTGCTTAGTTTACCAACCACTATGGTTTCGTTATAACACGTAGCATTAAAAATGATAGCAATATCATAATCTTCTTTAGTATATCTTCTAATTTGATTAATAATATCATTTAATCGTTTAATTCCCATATAAATTGCCAAAGTCCCACCATTAGCTAAATTACGTATATCCATGTCTTGATCAATATCATCTTTAAAATGACCTGTGGAAAATGTAACACTTGGTGCTACTGAGCGCATCGTTAAACCTAAGTCTAATGAAGCTACCGCTGCACTCGCAGAAGTTACCCCAGGTACAATATCATAAGCAATCTGATGTTCTTTTAAAATGTCTATTTCTTCAGTTACTCGGCCAAACACTGCTGGGTCTCCACCTTTTAAACGTACAACAATTTTATACTTTTTCGCTGCTGCTACTATTTTTAAATTGATACCTTCTTGTTGAATATGTTTAGTATAAGGTTTTTTTCCAACATCTATGATTTCAGTAGTTGGCTTTGCATATTGTAATATCAATGGATTGACAAGACGATCATATAAAATAACATCTGCTTGACGAATTAATCGTTCTGCTTGTTTAGTTAGCAAATTAGGATTGCCAGGACCAGCTCCAATTAAATATACTTTTCCAAATTCACTTTTAGTGACTAGAGACATATAAATACGTCTCCATCTTGAATTTCAACTTGATATGTTTCAACACAACCTGTATCAGGTTCTTGCACTTCACCCGTATTCAAATCAATTTTTTGATCGTGGAGTGGACAATAAACATATTCTCCACTTACAGTACCTTCAGATAACGGTCCTTCTTTATGTGGACACACATTATTAATAGCATGCACTTCTCCATTTTCTGTTAAAAATATACCGATTTGTTTATCTTTAACGATAACCTTTTTACCAATTAATGGTGTTAATTCATCCATAGTTGTTACTTTAACTTTTTCCATTACACTCATCCTCACACTTTCTCGACTTCAAATATTTTTTGTGCTTCTTTATTTTCAACAATAGCTTCCCAAGGTTCTTCTTCAAGTGCTTGTTTTGCATCCATAATTCTATCAAAAAGTTCTTTTTGACGTTGTTCATCTAAAAGCACTTCCTTAACATGATCAAATCCTAGTCGTTTAAGCCATGGTGCTGTTCGTTCAGCATATATTCCAGTCTCTCTGTAATACTGCATAAGCGCACCACAAAGTTGTACCACTTGATCTTCTGTTTCAACAGTAGTAAGTAATTGACCTACAGTGACCTCTGTACCACCGTTACCGCCAATATAAATTTGATAGCCATTTTCTACTGAAATGACACCAAAGTCTTTAACACCTGATTCTACACAGCTTCTTGGACAACCAGAAACACCCATTTTAAATTTATGAGGTGTGTCTATGTATTCAAATGTTTTTTCTAATCGAATACCTAAACGTGTCGTATATTGTGTACCAAATCGACAGAATTCTTTACCAACACAACTTTTCACAGAACGCGTTTTCTTACCATATGCAGAGGCAGAGCGCATACCTAAATCTTTCCAAACTTTTGGTAACTCATCTTTTTTAAGACCATATAACCCTACACGCTGAGACCCTGTTACTTTAACAAGAGGCACGTTATATTTTTTCGCTACTTCACCTAAACGAATTAATTGGTCAGCATCTGTGACACCACCACGCATTTGTGGAATCACTGAGAAAGTACCATCATTTTGAATATTTGCATGATAACGTTCGTTCGCAAATCTTGATGCTTTTTCATCTTGGTGTTCATGAGGATATACCATATTTAGATAATAGTTGATAGCTGGGCGACATTTTGGACAACCATTTTTATCTTTAAAATCAAGTACGTGACGAACTTCTTTTGATGTTTTTAAACCTTTAGCTCTAATTTGAGTAACAATTTCATCACGTGTCAAATCAGTACATGCACAAATACCAGTTGGTTTAGCAGCTACAAATTCATCACCTAATGTACATTTTAGTATTTCTCCAATTTGTCCTTTACACTTACCACAAGAATTTCCTGCTTTGGTTGTTTTTGTAACCTCATCTACAGTAGTCAACCCTTTTGTTGTAATTGCGTTGACAATCGTACCTTTATCTACACCATTACAACCACAAATTGTTTCATCATCAGGCATGTCTGCTATTGAAGTTCCACTTTCTTCTCCGCCTTTATGAAGCAGTGACACTAGTGTATAGTCCTCTAGTGATTCATGTTTTTTCATCATACTATAAAATCTTGAACCATCATCTGTATCACCATATAAAACGGCACCTACCACTCGACCATCACTTAGATAGACTTTTTTGTAAATATTATCTACACTGTTAAAGATTTCGATACCGTGTACAGTTTCATCTTCAACGATTTGTCCTGCACTATATAAATCACAACCTGATACTTTTAAAGACGTAAATGTTGTAGAACCTTTATATCCTTCAGTCTCTTTACCTGTTAAATAATCAGCAAGCACTTTACCTTGTTCATAAAGAGGTGCAACTAAACCATATACTTTACCGTTGTGTTCCGCGCATTCACCCACGGCATAGATATGTTCATCAGATGTTTGCAAGTAATCATTAACAACGATACCTCGATTCACTTCTAATCCCGCTTCACGAGCTACTTCGGTAAATGGACGTATACCAACAGCCATAACGACTAAATCCGTTTCTATTACTCTACCATCAGCTAGCTTAATAGCTTCTACATCATCTGTTCCTATAATTTCTTTAGAATTTGCTTGTAGTTCAATATGCATGCCTTGACGTTCTAAATCAGCTTTTAACATATCTCCAGCTTTACGGTCTAATTGCATTTCCATCAGCCATTCTGCTAAGTGAAGAACTGTTACATCCATACCTTGATCCATTAATCCTCTTGCACATTCTAATCCAAGAAGACCTCCACCAATAACAATGGCACGTTTTTTTGTTTTAGCAATTTCAATCATACGCTCAGTATCTTCAATTGTGCGCCAACCGATGACACTTGGTAATTCTGATCCAGGTATAGGTAAAACAAATGCCTTTGAACCCGTCGCAAAGATACAGATATCATAAGCTACAGTGATACCTTTAGATGTAGTGACAGTTTTGGATTGTCTATCTACTTTTTCAACTGGATCATCTACAATTAGTTCAATATGATGTTCTTTATACCAGTCATAATCATTCATAATCGTTTCTTCAACTGTCATTTTCTTTTGTAAAATGTTCGATAACATGATTCGATTATAATTAGGATAAGGTTCTTTACCAATAATTGTAATGTCAAATTGAGAATCTGAACGTTCTAAAATTTCTTCAATTGTTCTTAAACCAGCCATACCATTACCAATCATTACGAGTTTTTGTTTAGCCATATCAATGCCCCTTTTATTACATTTAATTATTATTAAATTCAAATAGTTTTGCACTCACTATTCTTTACAAGGCTATTTTATACCATATTCTTTTGAATTTGTGATTATTTTCACACTTAAATGTAAAATCGGGGATTTCCCTAATAAAAAACATCTTCCATTACATGAGTGAGGATTTAGCACTCATATAATGAAAGATGTATGTAGTTACTATACTGTTAATTCTTTTAATCGCTCTCGAATAATCGATTTTAAAATAGGGTCGAAATTAATAGACGGAGTCATGTGCAATTCATTAGCAATATCCATCTCTGATATAAGACCCTTTACTTTATTAACTAAACGTCCATCATATAAAAACATTGGAACCACAATAAGATGACGATATTGTCTTGAAAGTTGATCTAAATCATTTTTAAACGTAATATCTCCATATAACGTACGGCAATATATAGGTTTGTCTTGCTTTAACTTAGTACTAAATTCTTTTAGTTCATCATGTGCTTTAGTATAAGAAAAGCTACCATGTGCAATCAATACAACTGCCACATTTGACTCTTTATTCATATCCACATCATTAATACGTTGTTCTACTAAATCCACCATATATGGATGCGTACCAAGAGGCGCACTAATTTCATATATTATATTTGGATGTGCTTGTTTAATGTTTCTTAACATCTCTGGAATGTCTACAATGTAATGCATGGCTGAAAATATAAGTAAAGGTACAACTTTAAATTGCGTTTCCCCTTTTTCTATTAAATTAGTAATCGTATTTTCAACGCTTTTTTCTTCACTTTCAATAAAAGCAAGCTCATAAGCGTAAGTTTCATCTTGTAATAAACTATCTATAAATTCACCGAGTGCTTTATTTTGATCTCCTTTTCTCATGCCATGAGCTACTAGAATATTCGCAACCAAATGGTTTCCCCCTTATTATTTTAATGTTGATTAAAATAATAAGATTTTCTGAATATTAAGTCAATATGTTGGGGATTAAAAGAGCGGAAATGTCTCTCGATATTTCCGCTCTTTGATCGTCTTACTATGCTTTTATACTGTCTCTTTTTCCGTTTAAATAAGCATAAACAAGCCCTACAAAAATACCTCCACCAATATAGTTACCTACAAAAGCAAATACGATATTTTTTAGCACATCTATCCATGATAATGCATCACTATTATAAAAAATCATTCCTGCATATAATCCAGCATTAAATACAACGTGTTCATATCCCATAAATACAAATACTATCACACCAACAGCAATGAAAAATGCGCGCGCTAAACCTTCTTTAAAAAGCATTGAAACATAAATACCAATATTAATAAAGAAGTTACAGAATATCCCTTTGATAAGAATATTTAACCAAGTTGATTCTACCGTTTTTAAATGTACTGTTTTACTTAGACTTGCAACCATTTCAGGTGTCATCACATGTGTCCCCTTCATTAATAAGAATAAAATAAACCCACCTATAATATTTCCAATAAAACAAAATAAGAATATGTATAACATTTTTTTAACTGCAATGACTTTGTAGTACCATCCGACAGTTAAATACATAAAATTACTAGTAAGTAATTCTGAATTAGTTAGAACAATAAGAACTAAAGCTAAACTAAATGAGATTGCTCCTAATAAATTAACAAGTCCATCATTTGTTCCTGCAAACTGTGTTTTGATTGCTAACATAAATACTGTAACAATAGCTAATAAAAATCCTGACATCATTGACTTTAGTAAATATCGTCCAGGTGTTTGAGTTGCCATAACTTCTTTCATTTGTACCTGTCTTACAGCCGCTTTAATAAGATCTTTTGTAGTATATGTATCTTCAATTGTTGTATGGTTACTTGTCATATTCCCTCTCCTTAATTCATTTATAATTTTATATTATATATAGTGAAGTGCATTTTGAATAGAGAAGATTAAAAAAGAGCAACATATGGAGGTTTATTTTCCATATCTTGCTCTTGTCATGATATTAATGTGCTTTTTTTAATTTTGAAAAATAACGTAATCCTGAAGCAAAAATACCATAGCCTAATGCCGTTCTTAAAATATATTTTATGACGCCATTATTTAAACACTTTGAATTAATTAATAATGTTGGAATTAAAGTACTAATTGAAAATAATCCCAGCACTTTTAAATATCTTTCTTTCATACTATATCATCCTCTTTTCAATATTATTATAACTTAAAAGTTCAATTTAATTTTGACATCCTCGTGACGATTTATTCATTAAGTAAGACTTCTAGTTGATCTAATGTTGAATTCATACCTGCTTCTATTCCCATACCTACTGCTTGTTGAGCTGCTTCTTTAGTTGGAAACACTGACGTAGACGTAATAGTAGTCATTTGTTTATTATCTGAGTTAAAATTGATTGAAATATGCATACCAGGTAAACGCGTATCTTTTTTTCCCTCAGGTGTAGCAAAGTAATCAAAGTATTCAAGATACTTCGGACGATCCACTTTTCGATATTCTGTTAATGTATAGCTTGTCTGTTCTGAGGTTTCTATTGCAAAGAAGGCTTCCCCGCCTTCTTCAGTATTAAAACGATATACTTTTGTCTTAGCGCCTTGAGGATGAAACCATTGCTCAAATAACGATGGATTTGTATAGGCATCAAATACATCATTGATAGGAGCTTTAAATGTTCTTTTAAAAATTATTTTATTTTCTTTTACATCGATTGACATCGTTATCTCTCCTAATTTCTAAAATGGTGATTTCTATAATTTAACAACTATTATATTTTAAGACAATAAAAAAACAGGCAAAGTTAGAACTCTGCCTGTTTTTTAACTTTATTATTCTTCAATAGGAAATTCTAAATCGAATTCCACATTTAATGTTTTACCTAATAAGAAACCACCAGTTTCTAATGGTTGGTTAAATGTAACACCATATTTTTCACGATCAAGTTCGCCAGTAATAACTAAACCTGCTGTATTTTTATTATTAAGTGGGTTTAAGCTAATACCTTTATAATCTAAATCGAATGTTTCTTTTTGTGTTTGATCTTTAATTGTTACATTACCAGTAACTGAATGGTCATCAACACTAATAATTTCAAATTTAATTTCAGGATATTGTTCAACGTTTAAGAAATCTTCACTTTTAAGATGATTATCACGATCTTCTACTTTAGTATCAATAGAATTAGCTTGAACAGTAAAAGTGCCTTTTAAAGAACTTAAATCATGAAAGTCACCTGTAATATCTGCATCAAAATCGTTAAAACGTCCTTTTACATTACTAATTACAAGGTGTTGTATTGAGAAATTCACACCTGAATGAACTGGATCTAAATTAAAGTTAGCCATTTATTTTCCCTCCAATAGTGAAATGATAAAACTAATAGTATTCATTTTATCTATCTTCTACTTTAATATAATTATTATACTCAGTATATTAAATAAATCTAATGAAAATGACAAACTAAACGACTTAATTAAAGTAAATTAATTGTTCTAACTTTATTTCTTTTATCTCTATTCCCTTTTTTTATAAAAATAATGATTTTAAATGTAAGATTTTTAAATATTTCATAAACTATATAAAAACATAATTAAAAGACCTAATTTAATATTTAAACAACACTAAGTTAGGTCTTTTGTATTATGCTATAAATATTTTTCCCATTCTTTAACTTTATAAGGGTCTTCTACTTTTTTACCATTGATAAAAACTGTTGGAACAGATTGAATATGATTTTCTTTTGTTAACTTTTTCTGTTTTTCTGCTTCCTTCCAAGCATCGCTATTTTTAGTTTTATATTCTTTTTTTATGCGATCTTTTTGTTTTTGAGAAATATTTAATTGGTCAATTTCTTTATCTAGTAATGTTTCAGTAATCCAATGTTTTTTTTCTTCTTGTTGATGAGCATATATATTTTTTTGGAATGTAAGATATTCTTTTGGTGCAATAGATTGAATAGCATTCCCTGCTCTAGAGCCCATTAATGAATCTTTTCCAAGAAAACTTGCATTAATAAATTGATATTCCACTCTATTTGTATCAATATAATCTTTTTTTATGATAGGCATGACGTTATCTTCAATTTTCTTGCAATAAGGACATTTATAGTCTCCATATTCTACAATTAAAATTTTTCCATTTTTCGTATGAGCTGGGGTTGTTTCTTTTTTATTTCGAGAGCAAGCGACAACGATAATGATTAAACATATGATCCCAGCTCCAATAAAAATCAATTTTTTCATATATACTCCTTAAGATGGTTTCAATTAGTTAAGATTTTCTTCCTTATAATCCGAATCATGTGTACTAATATATTGTTTCGTATCAAAGTGCTCTAAATAAGTTGCCTTCTTGTCTTTAAATTGATATGTATAATAATGCATTTCATCGTTATTACTTAATGGTCTATATGCTAATACAACATATTTACCTTTTTCATACACATATATATTAGCGTCTTTTTTATCAAAGTGTTTTACCACATCGCCTTGTTCATTCCTAGCAAGTCGTTCTTGTTTTTTATCTTGTAGTTTTACAGCTTTATCTATTTTATTAGCATATTCATCATTACCGCAGCCCGCTAGCAATATGACACATACACTTAATGATAAAATCAATCTTTTCAAATATGTTCACTCCTACTTTTTCTAATCTAACCTAATATAACTCTTACTATTATACTATGCTTATACTGATTATCATATAGTGGTTTTGCAATATAAACTAGACTATTAAAAAATATTATATTTTAAGTTTTATAGTTATATATTTAAAAAAATAATTATTATCTAATACTAAAGCATGAGCAAATTAATTTACTAAATGTGTGTAATAATAGAACTAATTTGATAAAATAGTTTAGAATTCTTAAAAACACAGAGGAGTAGATAATCATGAAATTCGTAAGTTTAACACCTGAAGAATTTGAAAAATTCACATCCGAACATTTTTCTCACTATACACAATCTCGAATACACTTTGATAATAGAAATGAGATGAAACATGATGTACATGTTGTAGGTGTTAAAGATGATAGTGGAGATGTCATTGCAGCAACATTAATGACTGAAGCACGCGCATTAAAATTTTATAAATATTTTTACACACATCGTGGTCCAGTAATGGATTATAGCAATATCAAACTGGTTCACTTCTTTTTCAAATCACTAACAGAATATTTAAAAAAACAAAATTGTCTATTTGTTTTAGTAGATCCATATATTTTAGAAAACCTACGTAATGCAGATGGAGAAATTTTAAAAAGCTACGATAATCGTGCAGTGATTAAAACACTTGAAGACTTAGGATATAAACATCAAGGTTGGTCTGTAGGTTATAGTACAATGAGTCAAATTCGTTGGTTGTCTGTACTTGATCTTAAAGATAAAACTGAAGACCAATTATTAAAAGAAATGGACTATCAAACACGTCGTAATATTAAAAAGACGTATGAAATGGGCGTAAAAGTTAAAACATTACCTATGGAAGACACACATACTTTCTTCGAACTGTTCCAAATGGCTGAAGAAAAACATGGCTTTAAATTTAGAGATGAGCCTTATTTCTATGAAATGCAAAAAACATATAAAGATCATGCCATGCTAAAATTAGCTTATATCGATTTAAAAGATTATTTGTCTACTCTACAACATAAACATGAGGATTTAACAAAACAACTTACCGAAATTGAAGAAGTTTTAAAAGAAAGCCCTAACTCTAAAAAGAACAAAAATAAACGCAATCAACTTCAACAACAATTTGATAGCAATGAACGTAAAATAAACCAAACAAAAGATAAAATTGCAGCAGAAGGTGAAGTATTAAATCTAGCAGCTGCATTATATATCTACAATGAACATGAAGTATATTATTTATCTAGTGGTTCTAACCCAAAATATAATGAATATATGGGGGCCTATCGTTTACAGTGGGAAATGATTAAATTTGCTAAAGAGCATAACATTGACCGTTACAACTTCTATGGTATTACTGGAGACTTTAGTGAAAATGCTGAAGATTATGGTGTCCAACAGTTCAAAAAAGGCTTTAATGCTGGTGTTTATGAATATATTGGTGACTTCATTAAGCCAATTAAACCTGTTCTTTATCATACTCAACAATGGATCAAAAATAGAAGATAATCATTGCATTATAAGTATACTTTAAGGTAGGCATATAACTATGAAATACAGTATGTTTTCTATAGGAGATACATTCATTAGTAAACATTACAAAATAACTGAGAAAGAAATATTAGAGTTTGCTCATCAATTTGACCCTCAATATATGCATCTAGATAAGAAAAAAGCAGGTCAAGGAATGTATAAAGGGATTATAGCATCAGGTATGCATACCCTTTCTCTTTCTTTTAAACTTTGGATTGAAGAAAATAAATATGAAGAAGACATCATTGCAGGGACTCATTTAAATAATGTAACCTTTATTAAACCTGTCTATCCAAATGATAACTTATATGTAAAAGTTAAAGTTTTAGATAAAAAATTGAAAAAACAATTTGGTAGTTTAACCGTTGAAATTATGACATTTAATCAATATGAGAATAAAGTACTTCAATTTGAGCTTACTGTTTTACTATCAGTTTAAAATAATAAACATTTCTAAAATCTATTTATCTGAAGAAAGAAAGCATTATTCAATAAAAAGAATCGTCGTTCAAGATGAAACATCTCAAACGACGATTCTTTTTTAATTTTTATTAATTACATTTAAAAAACGTCTTAATTCATCAGTTTTAGGATGATTAAATAATTCTTCAGGAGACCCTTCTTCACCAATTTCTCCGTCGTGAATAAATACAACTTTATTAGATACTTCTTTTGCAAAACGCATTGCATGAGTAACTATCACCATCGTCATGCCTTCATTTGCTAATTCTTTAATAACCTTCAACACATCATTCACAAGTTCAGGGTCAAGTGCAGATGTAGGTTCATCAAATAACATCACTTTAGGATTCATCGCTAACGCTCTCGCAATCGCCACACGTTGTTGCTGACCACCAGAAAGTGCATGAGGACGTTGATCTTTAACATGTGTTAAACCTACTTTTTCAAGTAAGCCTAATGCTCTATCTCTAGCTTCTGATTTACTCATTTTCTTTACAGTTACTAAACCTTCCATCACATTTTCTAAAGCTGTTTTATGTGGAAAAAGATTATAACTTTGGAATACCATCCCTGATTGTTTACGTACTTCAATTTGAGATTTCTTATCTTTAGCAGTATACGTTTTATCATTCACAGTAACGTTGCCTTCAGTCGGAATCTCTAACGCATTAATCATACGCAATAATGTAGTCTTACCCGAACCGGAACGACCAATTAATGTGACAACTTCACCTTTTTTTACATTCAAATCAATACCTTTAATTACTTCTTTATCATTAAAAGATTTATGAATATTGGATAACTCAATCATGCCTTATACCCTCTTTCAATATATGATTCATAGAAGCCTTGGATGACTGAAATAATAAAACAAACAACCCAATACATCACAGCTACGAGAATATAAATTGTAAAGTACTCGTATGTTGTAGAAGCAACTTCTTGCGCTTTACGGAACATTTCAGCTACTAAGATAAATCCTAATAATGAAGTGTCTTTAATTAATCCTAAGAATGTGTTACCTAAAGCTGGAACTGAAACACGAATCGCTTGAGGTAAAATAATACGTTGAATCGTTTGACGATAATTCATTCCAATAGAGTATGCCGCTTCTGTCTGGCCTTTTGGAATAGAAATAATACCACCACGGATAATTTCAGAGGCATATGCACCTACATTTAAAGACAATCCAATAATCGCTGAAACAACAGAAGACAATGTCCATTGTTCCTCCGCGTTTCCAGTAATTAGACGTCCAAGTTCTGGAATACCATAAAAGATAATAAAGAGTTGTACAATCATTGGTGTGCCACGAATAATAGATACATATACACGTGCAATTCCTCTTAGTACTTTACTAGACGAAATACGCATTAACGCCGTAAACAAAGCGATAATCAAGCCTAAAATAAACGTCACAATTGTAATTGGAATAGAGTATTTTACTAAACCTTCCAACATGGGTCCAAATGCTTGAGTTGCTGCATCTAATGCGTGTTGTTGTTGACTATTTAGGCTCAGAAACATTTTCACCGAACCATTTCTCACCAATTTTTGCTAGTTCACCATTCTCTTTAAGTTTTTTCAAACCATCGTTGAAATCAGAAACAACTTTATCATCGACACTTTTAGAGAATGCAAATGCTGATTTATTTTGTTCTGCATCACCTTTGATTGCTTTAATTTTAGCATTAGGTTTTTGTTTTTTATAATCTAAATAAGATAAGCTATCATTAAAAGTACCATCCACACGTTTAGATAATAATAAATCGATAGACTGGTTGAAACCATCTACTTTAGTGATGTTAGCACCTTTATCTTTAGCAAGTTTTCCGTAGTTAGAAGTAAATGTTTGTGCTAATTTTTTACCTTTCACATCATCAAATGATTTAATATTCTTCTCATCATCACGAACAACTAAGACACCACTTGAATAAGTGTAAGGGTTAGAGAATTTATATTTTTCTTTTCTTTCTTTATTAATACCCACTTGGTTTGCAATGACATCAAAACGTTTTGCATCTAAACCAGCAAACATTGAATCCCAAGATGTTTCATTAAATTTAAGTTTATATCCTTCTTCTTTCGCAACAGCTTTAATTACATCAATATCATAACCAGTTAACTGATCTTTTTTGTTGTGGAAAGTAAAAGGTGCATAAGTCCCTTCAGTTCCTACACGTAAGGTTTTTTTATCACTATTACTGCTACTTGATTTTGAATCACTATTTTTGTCAGATGAACCACTATTACCACATGCGGCTAATACAAAAATAAGTGTCAAAGCTACAAATAAAAGTCTTTTCATTAATAACTCCTCCATATTCCTATTAAATTAGTCAGAATAAATTAATTCTAATCTCATCACTATGAATAGTCAATAACTATTTAAACTATTAAATAAAATAGAAGGTTTAGATATGAGGTTAATGACTTTCTTCATTTAAATCCTTTTTTTGTTTAAGTAAAAAAGTTAATAATAAACTAACAACTGTGATAATGACTGCGAATAAAAAGCCAGAATGATATCCATGTATCATTGCGTCTGTTTGAATGTGTTTCATCATCTCTGTTTTAGCCATTCCTTGATAATCACTTGGTGTCGGTTTAAAATGCTGACTTGCTACACTTAAAATTGTTACTAAACCAGCTGTACCAATAGAACCCGCTACTTGTTGAATCGTATTTGTCATTGAAGATCCATGAGCATTTAATTCTGGAGTGAGTTGGTTCATTGTATGCGTCATTACAGGCATTAACCCTAAAGCAATACCAATCATACGAATCGCATAAATAGTTGCTAAAACAATTGTTGACGTATGTTCATCCATTACTACAAAGTAGGACGTCGTAATTGTTACAATAAGCATACCTATCATTGAAAGTACTCGTGCTCCAAAAGTTTCGTATAAACGCCCAGATATGATAGACATGATTGCCATTACAATTGCTCCAGGTAACAATATCAAACCGGAATCAACAGGCGTACGTTGCAACACATTTTGTACAAACATAGGTAATACCGTTTCAGATCCAATCATCGAAATCATCGTTACAGCCATAATAGCAATACCTACTGTGAATTGACTATTTTTAAATACTTTAAAACTTAATAGAGGGGTTTCAAGTCGTTCTTGTCTCCAAATAAATAAAACTACAAAAATAATGCCTAAAATAATAGTGCTCAGAACGACTGGGTCATTCCAACCTTTCTGAGAAATAGAACTTACCCCGTATAACATACCACCAAATCCGATAATAGATAAAATAATGGATAACATGTCAATGGGTGCTTTTACTTTTACTCCAACGTTTTTAATAAAAATTAAAGCAAGTATAAAGGTCACTGCTGAAATTGGAGCTACAACATAAAACAATGCTCTCCAATTAATGTATTCAACCAAATATCCAGATAATGTAGGTCCAATCGCTGGTGCTAAACCAATCACTAATCCAAACATCCCCATATATTTTCCACGTTCGTGCGGTTCAAATATATCTAATATCGTCGTCATCATTAGTGGCATCATAATACCAGAACCTAATGCTTGGATAATTCTTGCAATTAATAAAGTAGTGAAATTAGGGCTAAATCCTCCTAGTAAAGTGCCTAGAAAGAATATAATAATTCCAGTTAAGAATACCTGTCTTGTTGTATAACGTTGAATAATAAATGCAGACAATGGAATAACTACTCCATTTGTTAGTAAGAAGGCTGTTGTGAGCCATTGTACTTGAGAATATGCAATATGAAAATCTTTCATTATTCTCGGTAATGCTGTGGTCAACAAGGTTTCATTTAATAAACCAAAAAAAATACCTAATAGCATAGTGAAAATCATAATTAACTTTTTACTATGCGACATGGTATCATCTCCTTATTTTTATTTTATAAATCGTAATAATTACTATTTACATAAACCATCTTTTCCTTTATTCTTTATAAAAAGGAGGACTATTTATGAAACAAGATTTACAAACTGCACGCCGTAACTTAAAAAGTCCTAATATTAAAACACGCAAACGTGCATTAAAGATGATTAAGCAATATCGACGTTAGTTAAAACCGTTTAACTATTTTTATAAACAATCTTACTCCACTACATTAATAAAAGACTAAAGCACTTCTTTAATGCTTTAGCCTTTTATTGTATCTACTATATTACAATAAATAAAAATTCTTGCTCACACTTTTATAAATAATAATGATTAGTTACTTTTAAATCATCATCTAATTCATAAATTAACGGTGCGCCAGTTTTAATTTCATAGCCTATAATGTCTTCATCTGATACGTTTTCTAAATATTTAATTAATGCTCGAATAGAGTTACCATGTGCTGCTACAAGTACAGTATCCCCATCTAATAAATGTTGTGAAATATGATCAGTCCAAATTGGAATGACACGCTCTAATGTTGTTTTTAAACTTTCAGAGTAAGGCATCATACGATGATCTAAATGACGATAACGACGATCATTTAAATAAGATTGACGTTGTTCTTCAGTTTGTGCTGGCGGTAATACATCATAAGAACGTCTCCATTGATGAACTTGTTCTTCACCAAATTCCTTACGGGCATCATCTTTATTTAACCCTTGTAATTTTCCATAGTGTCGTTCGTTCAAGCGCCAACTTTTATGAACGGGAATCCATTCTTGGTCAGATTCAGCTAATAAATATTGAGTCGTTTCCAATGCTCTTGTTAATAAAGAAGTATAAGCAACATCAATTTCAATTTTGTTTTCTTTTAATTTTTTACCTGAAGTGATGGCTTCATTTCTCCCTTGTTCTGACAGTTGAACATCTTCCCAACCGGTAAATAAATTTTTCGCATTCCATTCACTTTGTCCATGGCGACATAAAATTAATTTTGGCATAATATAACACTCCTTAGGTTAATAGAAAGTTAATGAGTATAACGATTGAATTATAAATACTTTCCTCATTATTTAATTTAATATCTATTTATCTTTACACCATTATTATAGAACTATTTCCCTTTTTTTCATAATAGGACTACTTATAATTTAATTCGGAATATATGATAAACGGTTGAGATATTTGTTACTTCGTGTTCATATTTGATAATGATTCTTGATATGACAGTAACCTATGTCATTAAATTAACTGTCATAGTGAACATACCGTAGTCAACATCTAGATTTATTGGGATGCAATGTTTTAATTTGAACATTAATATCCAAATCACAAAGGAGTTTTTTATCATGAAAAAATCAATTTTTGCATTAATGACCATGCTCTCATTAGGTGCCGCTAGTTTAGAAACTGGTCAGGCACACGCAGAAGAGGTATCAACATCCCCTTCTCAACAACATCAATACCAATATAATCAAAGTCATACATCTAATTTAAATGCATCAAGTTCAAACACGACAACTTCTAGTACTTCAAGTCGTACACAATCAGTATATCAACGTTTCTTAGCTGCTGGAGGCACAGAAGAAATGTGGGAGAAAATTGTCCTTCCTGAATCCGGCGGTAACCCTAATGCATCAAATGGTCAATACCATGGATTAGGCCAAACTAACCAATCATGGGGGTATGGATCAGTTGAAACTCAAACTAAAGGCATGATTCAATATGCAAAAGAACGTTATGGATCAATTGGAGCAGCGATACGTTTTAGAGAATCAAATGGTTGGTGGTAAATCGAATCAAAAAAGAGCAGGAGTATATGGACTGACCCCAATTAGTGGGAATTATATAAA
>NZ_KV826318.1:0-32247 GCF_001835895.1 Staphylococcus sp. HMSC034C12
GCGGTAACACGGGTTCGAGTCCCGTAGGAGTCATATAAACAGAAGTGAAACATCGCTTCTGTTTTTTTATTTAATTGAATAGAGGAGAGTTGTCCGAGTCTGGCTGAAGGAGCACGCCTGGAAAGTGTGTAGGCGCTTTATCGCGTCTCAAGGGTTCGAATCCCTTACTCTCCGTACAGTAGCTCAGAATGGTTGTTTTCCATTCTGAGTTTTTTATAGATATGATATATCAAGTATTCAACTATATTTATCTTAAAATGGATAATATCTTTTTAAAAATAAAACAATCACAAAATAAATTCAAACATGAGTCCTGTTAAGTAATTTAAAAATCGTTATAATATAGAGTGTATAACTATTGGAGGAATGAATTTTGGAATTTTGGTTAAAAGAGCAAAGTATAAAAAACAAAAACAAAATCGCGGTTATAGATGGTCAGTATACATTAACATATAATCAATTATATTCTACAGCGTATCAGCTTTCAAAAAAATTATTATCTTTAAATGAAAGTAGGGTAGGACTATATATTGGAAACGACATTGATTCTGTTATTTTAGTGCACGCATGTTGGTTAGCGCAAATTGAAATTGCAATGATCAATACACGATTAACAACAACTGAAATGACTAATCAAATGAACTCAGTGAATGTTCAACTTATTTTAACTACAAAAGAGTTCGATTTATCTTCACATCAAGTTCTCTCATTTAATCAACTCAATGATTATCCTGATACGCCTAATCATAAACAATTTGATATTCATCGTATTGCATCTATTATGTTTACATCAGGGACGACAGGACCCCAAAAAGCAGTACCTCAAACATTTAAAAATCACTATGCAAGTGCATTAGGTTGTAAAGAAAGTCTAGGATTTGATCAACAAACGACATGGTTATCGGTTCTTCCAATTTATCATATTTCAGGACTTAGCGTGATTTTACGTGCTGTGATTGAAGGATTTACTGTACGTTTATTAAATAAATATAATACTGAAGATATGTTGACTATTATTAAAAACGAATATCCTACACATGTGTCACTTGTGCCACAAACGTTAAAGTGGCTAATGGATGCTGGTTTAAATAAACCATACTCAATTGAAAAAATATTACTTGGGGGTGCTAAATTATCATCCACGCTCATACAACAGGCATTGAGTTATCAATTACCTATTTATAATTCTTTTGGAATGACAGAAACATGTTCGCAGTTCCTAACCGCTTCGCCAGATATGTTAGCTAAACGATATGATACAGTAGGTAAACCAAGTGATAATGTTGAAGTATGTATTAAACAACCTAATGAAGAGGGACATGGTGAATTACTTATCAAAGGCGACAGTGTAATGAACGGATATTTGTATCCTAAAGATTTGGATAACACATTTGAAGATGGTTTCTTTAAAACAGGAGATATTGCAGAAATAGACAGTGATGGTTTTGTAATGGTTTATGATCGACGTAAAGACCTTATTATTAGTGGTGGAGAAAATATCTATCCTTATGAAATTGAAACAGTAGCTAAAACATTCAATGGAATTATAGATGCAGTATGTGTACCTAAAGAAGATGAGACTTGGGGTCAGATTCCAGCGCTTTACTATGTCGCAAGTGAAACAATTGAGGTTAATGATCTTATAAATTTTTTACAAGAACATTTAGCAAAATATAAAGTTCCTAAGATATATCAACACGTCAATGCATTACCTTATACTTCTACTGGAAAATTACAACGTAATAAAGTTGGAACTGAGGATCATTAAATGAAAATCATTGATATACAATTTTATTACTATACCGCGCCGTTTCATTCTCCGATTACGACGCCTAAAGTCGAAATGACACATCGTAAAGCACTCATAGTACGATTTATTTCTGATGAAGGGAAAAATTATTTTGGTGAATGTAATGCATTTGAAACGGATTGGTATGATACTGAAACAATTGAGACAGTAAAAATACGAATACAACAATGGTCAAAAAAGATTTTAAATCAATCATTCAATACATTTAGTGACTGGTTACCTTATCTTGATGTATTAGATAGTTATCCAGCTACTAGATGTACTGTTGTGATGGCGGTTTATCAGATGTTTTATTCACAACCGTGCTTTAACGTTGAATATGGGGCAACAGTAAGTGGTTTATCTTCTTCACAATTACAAACACTTAAAGACACAAAGCCAGCACGTATTAAATTAAAATGGAGTTCTCATCTCATTAACGATATAAAAAAGCTACGCAATGAACTTCCATTTGAATTTAGTCTTGCACTCGATGCAAATGAATCACTGGATATGTCACAATTTCAATTATTAAAAGAGATTGATCAACACAATCTTCTATACGTTGAAGAACCATTTAAAGATTTAAATGATTTAAGCTATATAGATGTTACGCATTATCCTGCTATTGCTATTGATGAAAAAGCAACGGACGTACAATCAATTTTGAAAATTATTCATCAATATCCTATAACTGCGGTTGTGGTTAAACCATTTAGACTGGGAGGAATAGATAGAGCGCTAGAACTCATTCACTTATTAAAAGAGAAAGATATTAAAGTGATCGTTGGTGGGATGTATGAATATGGACTTAGTCGATATTTTACTGCTTTATTAGCAAAAGAAGGGTCTTATCCAGGAGATATTACTCCAGATGGATATTATTTTGAAACAGACTTTACACAAGGCATAGGCAAATTAAAAGAAGGATTGATATATTTCAATCCCCCTAAAGTTAATATAAATGCATTATCTGTTTATGAATGATGATGTGTATGTTTGTCTTTTTTTAAAGGTACGGGATCAAATCCACCTTCATGAAATGGATGGCATTTTAAAATACGTTTTACTCCCATATAGCCACCTTTAAATGCTCCATATACTTCTATAGCTTCTTTAGTATATTCAGAACAAGTAGGATAGAATCGACATGTTGGTGGTGTCATAGGGGAGATGAAATGCTGATAAATACGAATGATGCTTAGAAATAATTTTTTAAGCATAAATAAACCTCCTATAGACATTTGATTATTAAATAATTCTACCATATTTAAGAGGGGGATGAGTGATATGGAGTTTATCGATCAAGATGATAGACGAGTCACGATGCAATATAAAACTGATAACGATATACCGAATGGAAACCACGTTTTAGCTATTCCGATATTTCAAAATCAATTATTATTCACTAAACACTCTAAAAGAGGTATCGAGTTCCCTGGAGGTAAAGTTGAAATTAATGAAACTAGTCAACAAGCGATTGCTAGAGAACTTTATGAAGAAACAGGTGGAAAGGTAGAAGCCTTATATTATATCGCGCAATATCAAGTTCATACCTTTGATAAGTCACTTTTTAAAAAAGATGTGTACGTGATTAAAGTGAAATCAATTGAACATAAACATGATTATTTGGAAACAGAGGGTCCTATATTATTTCATCTAGTTAATGAGATTCCTGAGCACCAAAAAAGTTATTTAATTAAAGATGAAGCAATTTTAAAATGTTTAGAAAGGGTGAAAGATCTTGGGTATTACAAATATTAGAACAATGCCTGTTGAATCCAACACTCATCGATTTGAGGAAATAACTTATACAGTAGACGAATTAAATGTAAAAGCGTTACAGATGATCCCAGCGTATCATAATGTTAAACGAATTGTAGTGTATTTACGTGGTGGAAAAGGACAAGTTGGTAGAGTAAGAGCTTCAAGACTCATGCAATTTTCTGATCCGTATACATTAGTTATAGGTCCCTATTATAGAGGAAGTAATGGTAGTGAAGGAAAAGATGAATTTTGTAATGCTGATTTACATGATGTAACAGTACTTATTCGACTATTAAAAAATAAGTATCCCCAAGCTTTCGTCCATATGATTGGATTTTCAAGAGGTGGAATTCAAGGTTTATTATCATTTCAGGATGATCCAGTTGATAGTTATATTATTTGGGGTGGCGTTTCAGATGTTCATTTAATGTATGAAGAACGTGTGGATTTAAGGGGAATGCTAAGACGTATGGTAGGTCATCCGAAAAAAGATAAAAAGGCATATGAACAAAGAAATGCGATACGTACGTTGAATCAAAACAGTCCACCTATTTTAATTGTACATGGTGGTAAAGATTGGCAAGTGGGTATACATCAAGCGTATTTTCTTCAAGAACAACTAGAACGTAAAGGGGTCAAACATGATACATTTTATCAACTTGACGAAGGCCATGTCCCAAGACCGAAAGCATTGAAAGAAGTTTTAGATTATATACATCAATGGATGAATAATATAGAACAAGACTTACAAAGATGACTATAACAGTCATCATGTAAGTCTTTTGTTTAGATATATTATTAATGACTAAATCCACCATCTTTAGCAATATCTTTTACTTCATCTCCAAATGTTTTGAAGTTTTCTTCAAAACGTTTTTTTAAGTCATTAGCTTGATGACGATAAGCCTCAGGATCATTCCAAGCATGGATTGGATTTAAAATAGTCTTAGGCACATCTTCCATTTCAGTTGGTATACTTAAACCAAATATTTCATCTTTAGTAAATGTAGCTTGTTTTAGCTTGCCAGAAATAGCTTGATCTACCATATAACGTGTATAATGTAAGCTGATACGACGTCCAACACCATATTTTCCACCAGTCCATCCTGTATTTACTAGATATACATCAACATCATGGTCATCAATTAACTTACCAAGTAAATTCGCATATTTAGTAGGATGCAAAGGTAAAAATGGAGCGCCAAAGCATGTTGAAAATGATGGTTCAGGTTCTGTCACGCCACGTTCTGTGCCAGCTAATTTTGACGTAAAACCACTTAAGAAATGATACATTGCCTGAGATTTAGATAATTTAGAAATAGGTGGAAGTACACCAAATGCATCTGCAGTTAAGAAGATAATTGTATTAGGGTGTGCAGCTTTAGAAGGTAATACGATATTATCGATATGATGAATTGGATAAGCAGCACGTGTGTTTTCTGTGTTCGTATTATCATCAAAATCAACATGGCCACGTTCATTAACAATTGTATTTTCAAGAATAGTACCATATTGAATGGCATTATAAATTTGAGGTTCTTTTTCTTTAGATAAGTGGATAGCTTTTGCATAGCAACCACCTTCAATGTTAAAAATACCATTTTTATTCCAGCCATGTTCATCATCGCCAATTAATTTGCGAGTTGGCGTCGCTGATAATGTTGTTTTTCCTGTACCAGATAATCCAAAGAATAGAGCAACATCACCTTTTTCTCCAACATTGGCAGAACAATGCATACTCATAATATCTTGCATAGGTAATAAGTAGTTCATCACTGAAAAGATACCTTTTTTCATTTCTCCAGCGTATTCAGTACCACCAATTAAAATCACTTTATGTTTAAATGAAACAATAATAAATGTTTCAGAATGAGTACCGTCAACATCTGGATTGGCTTTAAAATGAGGGGCAGAAACGATAGTGAAATTTGGCTTAATATGACTTGCTTCCTCAATAGATTCAGGTCGGATAAACATGTTTTGTGCAAATAAATTATGCCATGCAAGCTCATTGATAATTTTTAATTTTAATTGTGAGTCTTTATCACTTCCGGCATAACCATTAAAAACGTATAATTCATCTTTTTGATCTAAATAATCTAATACTTTGTTGTATAATTTTAAAAACACGTCTTCATCTATAGGTTGATTAATGTCTCCCCAATCAATATTGTCTCGATATGAAGGTTCGTTAACGATAAATTTATCTTTTGGTGAACGACCAGTATATTTACCTGTACTCATATTAATTGCGCCAAGTTCAGTAAGTTCACCTTCATTATTATTTAAAATCTTGTAATAAAGCTGAGTAGTAGAAAGTTGAAATAAAGTCGTTTCCTTCTCTAATAAGTGTTTGATTTTAGGTGTTTCACTGTATGTATCTATTGACATACAACATCCCTCCAAATATCTATTCATTTATATGTGTAAGCCCTTACATTAAAAAGTATAACATAATAATTTAATTATTCCATTGTAAATAAAAGAACATTTAAAAATCAAAATTGACAATTTTAAAGTATTTATGTAGTATAGGTCTTAACGGATTCTCTTATCCTGAGTGGTGGAGGGACATGGACCCAATGAAACCCAGCAACCTCTTTTTTTAAAAGAAAGGTGCCAAACCGTTTGCAGACGCAATATTTGTCTGAACGATAAGAGCGAATGGACGTTTAAGAGCCTTCTCTCTATCTAGATAGTTGAGAAGGCTCTTTTATTTTAAGCTCATTGTCAAAAGAGAATTTTCGTAAATATAGTTAAAAAAAGGAGCAAATCATGACTTATAATAAACGTTTATTTACATCAGAGTCAGTGACAGAAGGGCATCCAGATAAAATCGCCGATCAAGTATCTGATGCGATTTTAGATGAAATTTTAAAAGATGATCCTAATGCACGTGTCGCTTGTGAAACAACAGTAACAACAGGTATGGCTTTAATTTCTGGTGAAATTTCAACGTCTACATATGTAGATATTCCTAAAGTAGTACGAGAAACAATCAAAAATATTGGTTATACAAGAGCTAAATATGGTTACGATTATCAAACAATGGCTGTTTTAACAGCTATTGATGAACAATCACCTGATATTGCCCAAGGTGTAGATAAAGCACTTGAGTATCGCAATGATATATCTGAAGAAGAAATTGAAGCAACAGGTGCCGGAGACCAAGGATTAATGTTTGGTTATGCAACAAATGAAACCGAAACATATATGCCGCTTCCAATCTTTTTATCACATCAACTAGCGAAACGCTTATCAGATGTGCGTAAAGACGGTACCTTAGGTTATTTACGTCCAGATGGTAAAGTTCAAGTAACAGTAGAATACGATGAAAATGATAAACCTAAACGTATTGACACGATTGTGGTATCTTCTCAACATGCTGAAGACATTGAATTAGAACAAATCCAAAAAGATATTAAAGAGCATGTCATTTATCCGACTGTGCCTGAAGGTTTAATTGATGATGAAACTAAATTCTTTATTAATCCAACTGGTCGATTTGTTATTGGGGGTCCTCAAGGAGATGCTGGTTTAACTGGAAGAAAAATTATTGTAGATACATATGGTGGTTATGCTCGTCATGGAGGTGGCTGTTTCAGTGGTAAAGATCCTACAAAAGTAGATCGCTCTGCGGCATATGCAGCGAGATATGTTGCAAAAAATATTGTAGCAGCTGGATTAGCTGAGCAATGTGAAGTGCAATTAGCTTATGCAATTGGTGTAGCAGAACCTGTATCTATTGCTATTGATACATTTAAAACAGGTAAAGTTTCTGAAGGACAATTAGTTGAAGCGGTAAGAAAACATTTTGATTTAAGACCAGCAGGTATCATTAAAATGCTTGACTTAAAACATCCTATTTACAAACAAACAGCTGCATACGGACATTTTGGTCGTACTGATGTATTGTTACCATGGGAAAAATTAGATAAAGTGAATGTCCTAAAAGAAGCCGTTCAAAAATAACATAGGATATATAGCAGTTAATTAGGTTAAACCTCGAAATTATCGTCTATTTCTATTATAATAGATAGATATTGACAGTTTAAAAGGAGCGTTATCTAATGAATTCATTTGGACCGGTTGAGATTGGTTTAATTGCAGCGATAATCATAGCGATTATATGTTTTATTCTATTTTTAGTTGCTTTGAAAAGTAAAAATAATATGAAACACAAAGCGAATGAAGAGTACAATCTCAAGGAGCAACAACTCAAATCTTCACATGAGGAAGCACTTGAAAAAGAACGTATTGAAAATAAAAAACAAGTAACGAAACAAAAAGAAGAATTTGAAGTTACAGTTAATGGAAAAGAACGTGAAATTGATGCTTTGAAATTATTTTCTAAAAATAAAAGTGAATACGTGACTGATATGAGACTCATTGGTATTAGAGACCGTTTAGTTAAAGAAAAACGTATTAGACGTGAAGATATGCATATAATGGCTAATATTTTTTTACCAAGTAATGAGTTTAATAATATTCAACGTATTAGCCATCTTGTGCTTACTAGAACTGGTTTATATATCATTGATTCACAATTATTAAAAGGTCATGTTTATAATGGAATTAGTGGCGCACAATTTCAAGAATTACCAATGCTGAAGCAAGTATTTGATACACTTGATTTAAATACACAAGCGCCTCAAACGTTAGTTCTTGATCAACATGAAGATAATCATTCGAAACTATCATTTATTAATTATTCTGATCAACTTTCTGCAATTGAGAAGTTGGCTACAGATTTACAAACAGAATTAGGACTTAAATATACGCCAACATCAATTTTATATTTTAATCCTAAACATGATAAAGACGTAACGATTTCAAACTATGCACAAAGTTCAAGTGTTAAGGTTTTAGTTGGTCCTGAACAACTTGACGAATTCTTTAACAAATTTGTATTCCATGGACGTATTCAATATAATGTCGATGAATTACAAAATATTATGGATAAAATTGAATCATTTAACTAAGAGAGGCTACCATCAAAATTTTAAATTTTGATGGTACTTTTTTATTATAAGCGATGTTCATAAATATACTTTTAGGGTATATACAGAATAGTTATTTTTAAAGGAGGAAGTAAGATGGACTATATTGAATTCTATAATGGAAATCAAATGCCAATGTTAGGACTTGGAACATTTCGAGTAGAAAATGACGATACTTGTAAAGAAGCAGTTAAACATGCTATTGAATCTGGGTATCGTAGCATAGATACTGCTAAAGTATATGGAAATGAAGAACAAGTAGGCCAAGGTATCAAAGAAGGATTAGAATCAACAGGTTTAAATAGAGAAGATATTTTCGTAACATCAAAATTATTTTTCGAAGATTTCGGACGTAAAAATGTGGCTCAAGCCTACGAAACTAGTATCCAAAAACTTGGGTTAGATTATTTAGATTTATACTTAGTACATTGGCCAGGGACAAATGAAGCCATAATGATTGATACATGGAAAGGTATGGAAGATTTATATAAAGATAATAAAGTTAAAAACATTGGAGTTAGTAATTTTAATCCAGATCATTTTGAAGCATTATTAGCACAAGTGTCAATTAAACCAGTCATTAACCAAGTAGAATTTCATCCATACTTTACTCAAGAAAAACTTAGAAAATATTTAGAAGCTCAAAATATTTATATGGAATCTTGGTCACCATTTATGAATGCTCAAATTTTAAACGATGAAACGTTAAATGAAATTGGTAAAGAAGTTAATAAATCAGCAGCACAAGTTATTATTAAATGGAATATGCAACATAACGTCGTCGTTATTCCCAAATCAGTTACATCAAGCAGAATTGAAGAAAATATAGATGTATTTGATTTTGAATTATCAGCAGAGCAAATGAAACGAATTGATGATTTAAATAAAGATCAACGTATAGGACCTGATCCAGATACATTTGAAGGTCAATAAATTTAATTAAAAAAGAGTGAACTTGTAGGTTAATTTACTACACAGTTCACTCTTTTGTTATATTATAAAACCAATCCAACAAGCAATAAATCCTATAACAAATTGCAATAGAGAATACATCATAAATTTAAAAAGTTTAAAAGACGGTGTTAGACATTGCGCAAGCTCATAAGACATGGTTGAAAATGTCGTTAAACCTCCTAAAAATCCAGTAATAAAAAACATATGTATCCAGTTTAAGTGAATAGAGAGGCCAGTTGTTAAACCAATGAGAAAACTTCCAATCCAGTTGACGATTAAAGTAGCAATAGGTATTGAAGTAGACCATTTGGATTTAGTGACATCAGTTAGCCATGCTCTAACGACAGCGCCTAAACCACCGCCAATCATAATTAAAAGAGCTTGTATCAAGATGTAAGACCTCCTAATGTCATACCTATCCAGCACAAGATAACACCAAAGCAATAACTTATAAATGCATAAACCAAAGCTAAGATAATATGATGGTTGTAAAGTAATGTGACTAACTCAAATTGAAATGTTGAAAATGTTGTTAAAGCGCCTAAAAAACCAGTTGTAATACCTTTTTTAATTTTAGGGTGATCTTTAAATAATTTAATCATTACTACAGATAGATAACCCATAAGAAAAGCACCTGACAGGTTAGCTATCAATGTGCCAATTGGAAAGGTGTTACTTTGATTCATAAAGGAAAACAAAAATCTTAATAAAGCGCCCAACATACCACCTATAAACACGGTTATATATTGCATAACATACTCACCTTTATATATCATTTTATGCGTATTTGATTATGAAAAAATGCCAAACGTTGTAATAGAAGCAAAAATATGGAACAAAATTACTATCAATATGAGATAAGGTAATATGTTAGAAGCGGTCTTAATCCAATCTTTATTTTTATAATTTAAATGTTTAATTGCTTTATCAGAAAATATAATTGAAGCCATAAGGATGACAACATTTACAATACTACATGCAATTAATAAATTTTTTATTGATTTAAATTGAATGCTTAATAAAGGATTAAATGTATTAAAATAAAAGCTAATAATTAAAAGAATAACTGATATATAAAAATATTTTTTTGATTTAGACATAATATACCTCCGATTTATACCATTAAATAATATTACCATATTTAATTTCATTTTTAATAGTACCTTTATCATATGCTTTTAATTTTCAGAAAATTAAAAGCAAAACATTCGCATACACAAAAAAAGCATGATATAAATAACATAACGAAATAGTAAAACATCCTGTACATAAAAAAATAATCATACATATGGTGTCTTTTCATAAAGCAAGCTATATTCGTAATATAAATGAGAAGGGAAGATTTTATGACTCAATTAAATGTAGACGTATTTGCTGATGGTGCAGATATCGAACAAATGAAAGCTGCATACAAAAATAAAGAAGTAGATGGTTTTACAACAAATCCTAGCTTAATGGCAAAAGCAGGTGTAACAGATTATAAAGCTTTTGCAGAAGAAGCAGTACGTGAAATTCCTGATGCTTCTATATCATTTGAAGTATTCTCAGATGATTTAGACACAATGGAGAAAGAAGCAGAAATTTTAAAGCAATATGGAGACAATGTGTTTGTTAAAATTCCAATTGTGAACTCAAAAGGTGAGTCTACAATCGAATTAATTAAAAAGTTATCAGCTGATCATGTTCGTTTAAATGTAACTGCTGTTTATACAATTGAACAAGTTAAAGCTATTACAGAAGCAGTGACTGAAGGTGTACCTACATATATCTCTGTCTTTGCGGGACGTATTGCTGATACGGGTGTAGATCCACTTCCTTTAATGAAAGAATCTGTAAAAGTCGCACATAGTAAAAATGGTGTTAAATTATTATGGGCAAGTTGCCGTGAAGTGTTCAATGTTATCCAAGCTAATGAAATTGGCGCCGATATTATCACTTGTCCAGCAGATGTTGTCAAGAAAGTTAACAATAATCTTGGACGCGATATTAATGAATTGCCAGTGGATACAGTTCAAGGATTTGCAAAAGATATTAAAAGTTCTGGATTATCAATATTATAAAATCACTATATCTAATTATGATCAACCGAGTCTAAGACTACAAACATGTCTTAGACTCGGTTTTAGTGTTATATGAATATCAAAGAGAAGGAGTAATAAAGTATCTTGAGTTGTATCTTTCTTTTTTATTGAGTTTGTTTTAAAATCGGTGTTCAGTTAAAATTTATAAATATAATTAAATAGAAAGGAATTAAGTTATGGAAGAAACTGCTTTTAGAGAAAAAGTAAGAAAACAATTGTGGTTTTTAAATAGAAAAGAAAAGCAATTATTAGAACATACTTTTGAACAAAATAATGCTTCATTTAATAATGCAGAACAGAAATTTATGAAACCTACTCGTTTTGCTAATCAATTTTTACAGGTTTATATTTTTCGAAATAAACATTTTTCAAATGGATATTTTTTCTTATTAATTATATTATTTGTTCTCACATACATTCTATTGCTAGGATGGTTTTTAGCTGGATTTATCGCAAGTTTAGCAGTAGTCAATCAGTTTATAAATCCTAAAGCAGAATTAAGTCTAATCTATCTTGTATTAATCTTAGTTTTTGCCATTATTAGTTTGATTGTCAGTTTGTATCTCATAAGATTTGTGACTGCTTTGTTTACTAAAAGATTACTTGAATATAAATTTAATGAAAAGAAGTCGTCTTATTAATTAAATAGGCTAATAGAATACTTTCTTGCCATTTTTTATAAACTAAAATGTAAGGCTCATCCACTACGCATTGAGCTGAATTATCAAAGGTAATAATGGTTTTATTTTGAGAAGACGTTAATCCAATAATACGTTGAGCATTAAAATATATTTGTATGGGTGCGCGTTGATGTTTGATTGGAAATAAAATGACGTCTTTAGAAATGTAAATAGGAACTAGTTTATTGATAGATAATAAGCGTTTAGCTAATTTAAGTTGTTGTGTATATGATTTATTAAATTGTTCTAGATAGTATATGACAATCTTTTTAATATGAAAGGGTAGAATCATATCATATGTTTTAAAACAACATTTAGTCTGAATTGTGGAACCTTCTAAAGTTTGAATGTATAACAAATCGAAAGTATTATGAGGTAACATGCCAATCACCTTCTAAATAATATTGCTGAAGTTTGATACGGGCAGAAGATTTATATTTTTTAATTGTAGTGTCTGAGACATTCATCTTTTTAGCGATTTCATATTGTTTGTATCCACGAAGATAATATATCAGCCATTGATATTCATTTGAATTTAAAATATATTTGAAATCATTAAAAAAAGATTCATCTTTCAATGTATAAGTTAAAGAATGATTTAACGCTGCAATATCTAAGCAGTCAATCTTCAATTGCTCCTTTCTAAAAAGATCAATAAGATAAAACTTTAATCGCTGATAAATAAAAGAGGATAAAGATACAGAGGAAGATGGGTTATAAATTTTGGAGATTTCCCACAATTTTATTAATAATAATTGATAAAATTCATCATAATTATAAGTGATACGGTATTGTCTTAACAAATGATGAATCATTTTATGATATTTTATGTGTAATGAACTAAAATCTAAAATAGTTATTCTTTCTCCTTAGTTATGTACATAAACAATATTTCCGGATGTATAAATTCTACATGAGGTATCGTGAATTTTCATTTGCTTAATTTAATAAATAGGTGTTAAATAGTAAACATAGAATCGTTGGATTGGATGATATATGGCTTTAACAAGTTTGTAAGATTAATATTCGACATTTGTACAATAAAATATAGGAGGTATGAAGTTGGATTACGCACATTTAAATCTTGAGCACTTTTTTGCAAGACATGATGATTTAGACGTCATTAGAGATCGTTCTGAATTTGTAATGATAAATAATTTTACAAATGAAATGATGTATCGTGATGGTGATATTGAAGGGACAATTGATTTAAATCAATATTATTATAAGAATAGATCGCAAGCTGTCAGTTTTATTATGATGGATTATAAAAGAAATAACGAATAATTAAATATGTTAACCTTACTACAAATAACTATATTTATTTAATAGATAAAAATCATTGAGTAATGAAATGTTGAGTATTTCATTACTTTTTATTTTTTATTAAATTTCAATTTTGTTACTTTTATTTTATGAATATGTAACATTATAATTATAAAATTGTTTATGAGAATTAAAAATGTTAGAATTTATTATCATAGATGACTTTTCTATAAATGAAATTACAACATTAACCTAAGAGGTGTGAATATGACAAAGCACAGAAAAGGTTCTATTATAGGCCTAATAGGGTTACTTATTATTTTAGTAGCAGCTGGCTTCATTTTTTTCTCAATGATTTCTGATCAGATATTTTTCAAAAAAGTAAATGAAGTAGAGAAAGTTCAACATGTGAACGTCACGCTTGATAAAGCTGCTGCAAAACAAATAGATAACTATACAAGTCAACAAGTATCGAATAAAAACAATAATGCATGGAGAGATGCATCAGCAAGTGAAATTAAAGGTGCAATGGATAGTAGTAAATTTATCGATGATGATAAACAAAAATATCAATTTTTAGATTTATCTAAATATCAAGGGATTGATAAAAATCGTATCAAACGTATGTTGTTCGATCGACCTACATTATTGAAACATACTGATGCTTTTGTAAATGCTGCAAAAGAAAAACATGTTAATGAAGTCTATTTAATTTCTCATGCATTATTAGAAACAGGTTCAGTAAAAAGTGAACTTGCGAATGGTGTAAATATTGATGGTAAAAAATATTATAATTTTTATGGCGTTGGAGCTTTAGATGAAGATCCAATCAAAACAGGTGCTGAATATGCGAAAAAACATGGTTGGGATACACCAGAGAAAGCAATTAAAGGTGGCGCAGACTTTATTCATAAACACTTCCTATCTCACGATGATCAAAATACATTATATAGCATGAGATGGAATCCTATGAATCCTGGTGAACATCAATATGCGACTGATATTAAATGGGCTGAAAGTAATGCGGAAATTATTGCTGATTTCTATAAAGAAATGAAAACAGAAGGTAAATACTTCAAGCTATATGTTTATAAAGATGATCAAAAACATCAATAATCAAAATAAAAACCAACATTATCTTTAATTAGATGATGTTGGTTTTTTTATTTATTCAGCTTTGTTTTTTCTTGAAGCCCAAGTAAATCCAATGATAAAAACAATTAATGTTTTTAATAAAAATTTCATTGTTTAGTCACCTCAATATCTAAATTTTAACATAGTTACACATGATTATTTATGTTTTGAAATGGATCATCGTGTTAATAGTGAAACATTTTGAAGTCGAGAATCGTATTGGTATAATATGATAATATTCAACATAATACAAATATATAAAAGGATGATGTTAAATATGCGAGTAGCAATTATAGGCATGGGTACAGCAGGTGTAAGTGTACTTAGACAACTCGTTAAACATAAAGACTTTAAGCAATTAAAAGTCGATGTCTACGATAATGAATTTAATATGGGACAGGGTGTTCCTTTTCAAAATGATAGTAGTCAATTATTAATTAACTTACCCACTAAAAAGATGAGTTTAAATTTAGATGATGATGAAGAGTTTTGGAAATGGTATCAAACACAATCTGATTTTACGTTTAAAAATCCAAAGTATTTACCAAGATTTGTTTTTGGCCATTATATGAAATCATACTTATCAAATTATGAGACATTATATGATAACCTTACAGTCATTAAACAACCAGTACAAGAAGTCTTCATTAATTCAAATATAGATGAAACCACATTGAAATATTATGTCTGTACGTCTAAAGATATGAAGCATTGTCAAGTATATGATTACATATTTTTAACTATAGGTACTTTATCATATCACGATCCTTATCATTTAAAAGGTATAAAAGGTTATATTCAAACTCCTTACCCTACATATAATACTTTAGATGATGTACAAGAATCTGATGATATTGCTATTATTGGAACAGGATTAGCTAGTTTAGATGTAGTGCGTTATGTAGCGTTTCATCATCCTAAACTACCTATCACAATGACGAGTCGTTCTGCTCAATTGCCTAGCGTAAGAGGAAACATGAAAAAAATTGAGTTTCAATGTTTAACAAAATCTAAATTTAATGATATTAAAGATAAGTACTTTGGAAATGTGCCATTAGAGAAAGCATTCGATTTATTTAAAGAAGAGTGTGATTTAAATGGTATTGATTTACAGAAATTGGTTCACCGCCGAACAGGAGATACGATTAAAGATTTAAATTATGATTTAGAACATCCAGATGAGATAGGTATATTCCAAACATTAATAGAGAATGTCAAAGAAAATTTAAATTGGATTTGGAATAGTTTTAGTCGTCAAGATCAAATTGAATTCGATAAACGTTTCACTAAAATTATTCAACTTAACTCAAACCCTATGCCTCCAAGAACTGCAAAACTCATCAAGCAATTAATAAAAGATGGTTCATTAGTGATTAGAAAGGATTTAGAAAATGTGGTACATAAAAATGGATTATTTAATTTAAAATTTAAAAATGATGAACAATGGTATCCACATCATATTATTATTAATGCAACAGGTTCTAAAACACATTTAAAAGATTTAGATGAAGATGATCAATTTATCTTAAATCTTCAAAATCGACAAATTGTTCAAGCCCATCCTATGGGTGGAATACAAATTATCCCAGAAACAAATCAGGTGATTAGTCCAAGATATGGTACTTTAAATAATATGATTGCTATTGGACAAATCACTAATGGAGTAAATAAATTGCGGAATGGAGTAAAAATGATTGTTAATCAAGCGGTAAGTGCAGTGGATTATTTATATGAAATTCGAAAAGAATTTGATCATACAGTATAATGCTTTACACAATAATGAATAAATATCTCTTTAAGAGTTAAATTTAAAAATCAAATTGAAATTCTTTATTTGTAATTTTCCAAAAATAAATGTAAGATGATATATGTAGTACTAAACTACGATGACTCAAATTTAATCACAATTTCATACGTATTCTTTCGGGGCAGGGTGTAATTCCCAACCGGCAGTAATTAAGCCTGCGACCCACTTAATCTTAATTTATTAAGTGGCTGATCTAGTGAGACTCTAGAGCCGACAGTAAAAGTCTGGATGGGAGAAAGAATCAATCACATCATTACTGAATGATGTATAAGCATGCACAATATAAAAATTGTAGTACGCTTATTTAAGTATATACATGCCCTATGCCTGTGAAACAGGTATGGGGTTTTTTTAGAGGTGATAAATTGAGTGAATTTATGAAATATGCAATTCAATTAGCACAAATGGTGAAGGGACAAACTGGAGTTAATCCTCCTGTTGGCTCAGTTGTTGTGAATGATGGGCGTATTGTGGGACTAGGTGCACATTTAAAGCAAGGAGAGAAACATGCGGAAGTTCAGGCTTTAGATATGGCACAAGATAAGGCAAAAGGCGGCACCATTTATATTTCTCTTGAACCCTGTACACATTATGGGTCAACACCACCTTGTGTGAATAAAATTATTGAACATGGGCTTAGTAAAGTGATTTATGCTGTAAAAGATACGACGTTATCTTCTGAGGGAGATATCATTCTTGAAAAGGCAGGTATTGAAGTTGAATATCAATATTCAGAAGAAGCTTTTGCTTTGTATGAAGATTTCTTCAAAGCAAAACAACATAAAATCCCTGAAATTACAGTAAAAGTCTCGACTTCGTTAGATGGGAAACAAGCGACTGATAGTGGACAAAGTCAATGGATTACGAATAAAGCTGTAAAACAAGATGTATATCGTTTAAGACATACTCATGATGCCGTATTAACTGGTAATGGAACGCTTGAAGCGGATAATCCACAATATACAACACGTATTCAAGATGGTAAACATCCAATAAGAATCATACTATCTAAGCGAGGTCAAATTGATTATTCAAAACAGATATTTCACGATCAATTAAGTGAAATTTGGATTTATACTGAAAATCATGAACTAAAAAGTCCAAGTCATCATATAAAAATAATATATTTAGAAACATGTAATTTAAAATCTATTTTATCTGATATATATCAAAGAGGTGTTGGCAGATTATTAGTAGAAGCTGGGCCTCATATAACTTCAGAATTTCTCCAATCTAATTATTTAGACCATCTTATTATTTATTATGCCCCGAAAATAATAGGCGGTATTGGAAAAAATCAATTTTATCAAACTGATAATGTCATTGATTTAGCTAATGCGCCACAATTTGAAGTGATTTCTACCGAGTCTATTCAACAAAATATTAAAATGACATTGCGAAAGAAGTGAAGATAAATGTTTACAGGTATCGTTGAAGAAATAGGTACTGTAAAGCGTATTCGCACTCAACAATCCGTAAGGACATTAGATATTTCATGTCAAAAAATTATAGAAGATATGCATATTGGTGATTCTATAAGCGTAAATGGTGCGTGTTTAACAGTCATTGATTTTAAACAAAATCAATTTTCTGTCCAAGTGATTAAAGGTACTGAAAATAAAACCTATTTAGCTAATATTAAAGAAAATGATGAAGTCAATCTTGAACGTGCAATGTCAGGTAGTGGACGTTTCGGAGGACATTTTGTATTAGGTCATGTAGATGCAAAAGGAACAATTATAAATATCAGAGAAACGCCTAATTCACGCATTGTATCTATTAAGGCATCGGACTCGGTCATCAAACAAATGGTTAAGCAAGGTTCTATTACTGTTGATGGCGTAAGTTTAACAATTTTTGACTTGCATCAACATAGTTTTGATATCCATCTTATTCCTGAAACAAGACGTTCAACGATTCTTTCTAATAAAAAAATGGGCGATGAAGTTCATCTTGAAACAGATGTATTATTTAAATATGTTGAAAGTATAGTTGGTAAAAATAAATCTGATTTATCAGTTGATAAATTAAAAGCATATGGTTTTTAGGAGGGGCTTAAATGAAATTCGATAGCATTGAAGAAGCGTTAGAAGCATTAAGAAATGGCGATAGTATTATTGTAGTAGATGATGAAGATCGTGAAAATGAAGGTGACTTAATTGCAGTCACTCAATGGATGAAAGATGATACCATTAATTATATGGCCAAAGAAGCGCGTGGATTAATTTGTGCTCCTATAAGTTCACAGATTGCTGAACGTCTAAATCTTAAAACTATGGTTGATGGTAATACAGATGAATACGGTACAAATTTCACTGTAAGTATCGATCATATCTCTACTACTACAGGAATTAGTGCATTTGATCGTACAGCAACAGCGAAAGCGTTAATTAATCCTGATTCTAAACCAGAAAGTTTCCATAAACCAGGACATTTATTTCCTTTAGTGTCTAAAGAAAAAGGTGTATTAGTTAGACCAGGACATACGGAGGCTGCTGTAGATTTAGCTAAATTAACTGGTGCTGCACCTGCTGGAGTTATATGTGAGATAATGAATGACGATGGTACGATGGCAAAAGGTAATGAATTACAACAATTTAAAGAGCGTCATCAATTAAAAATGATTACAATTGAAAGTTTAATTAATTATCGTCGAAAACAAGAAAACGAAGGTATTGAACTTAAAGCAACTGTAAAAATGCCAACGGATATTGGTGATTTTAAAATGTATGGTTTTCAATCTCAATATACACATGAAGATATTGTTGTACTTGGCAAAGGAGAACCACGTACAACTGAAAATGTAAGACTACATTCTGCTTGTTTAACAGGTGATATTTTCCACAGTCAACGATGTGATTGTGGCGCTCAATTAGAAGCATCAATGAAATATATAAATGATCATGGTGGATTAATTATTTATTTACCACAAGAGGGTAGAGGCATTGGTTTAATGAATAAACTAAAAGCTTATGAATTAATTGAGCAAGGACATGATACGGTTACTGCAAACTTAGCATTAGGTTTTGATGAAGACTTAAGAGATTATCATATAGCTGCTCAAATTCTTAAATATTTTAATGTTCAACAAGTTAATTTATTAAGTAATAATCCTAAGAAATTTGAAGGTTTGGAAGATTATGGTATAAAAGTTGCAGATCGTACAGAAATTATTGTGCCAGAGACAGAACATAATCATCATTATATGGAAACAAAAAAATTGAAAATGGGACATCTTATTTAGGAGGAATTTAGAATGAATTTTGAAGGTAAATTAGTCGGTACAAATTTAAAAGTTGCAATAGTAGTGAGTAGATTTAATGATTTTATTACCAACCGTTTATTAGATGGAGCGAAAGATACATTAGTAAGACATGGTGTAGATGAAGATAACATTGATGTTGCATATGTACCAGGTGCATTTGAAATTCCACTTGTTGCTAAAAAATTAGCGCAAAAAAATGATTATGATGCAGTGATTACTTTAGGCTGTGTCATTAGAGGTGCAACATCTCATTATGACTATGTTTGTAATGAAGTTGCTAAAGGCGTATCAAAAGCAAATGATGTTACAGATACACCAGTTATTTTCGGTGTTTTAACAACTGAAAGTATTGAACAAGCAGTTGAAAGAGCGGGTACGAAAGCAGGTAATAAAGGTGCAGAAGCGGCAGTAAGTGCAATTGAAATGGCAAACTTACTTAAACAGTTTTAATTAATGTAGAGCGTCTCGATAATTTTAAGGATTATCGAGACGCTCTGTATTTCAACGTTTTAGTAATTTCACAATACTAGATACTAATGTAAGTGTTCCTAAAGCTAGTCCACTAACTAAGCCAATTTTTTTTAGTGCTTCTGTTGAAATAAATTCTTGATAGGCAAGAGAAAGATTTTGAGGTCTCTCAGCCAGGCGACGCATGAAATAAGCAAACCAGTCATTGCCATATGGAACATAAACGGTAAAGTGATATCCTTGTCTAGCAATCTCTTCTGCTAATTCATTACGAAAACCATACAACATTTGAAATTCAAAAGTGCTTTTTTCAATATGATGATCTTTGACAAATTGTTTAACATGGTTAATGATTTTATCATCATGTGTTGCAATTGACGTAAAGTTTTTGGCATTAAGTAAACGTTTTTCAATAATATTTATATAATTTTTATCTATATCTTTTTTACTTTGATAAGCAATCGTATCCTTTTCTTTATAAGCGCCTTTGACCAGTCTTAATCGTAATTCTGGGTACTTATCAATTAATTTCTCTGCATCATAAAGGTATCCTTGAATAACTGTACCGACATTTCTAAATTCTCCTTTTAACCTGTCTAAAATCTGTAATGTTTGTGATAAGCTGTTATATTTTTCCATATCAATATTAATATGCATATTATCATAGGTATTAGCCTTTAATAAAATGTCTCTTAAATTTTGATAGGCTAACTCAGTATCAAATTCACCGCCTAATGAACTCACTTTCACCGACATATGTGCACTCACTTGATATTTATTAATAGCTTCCATTATCTCAAGAATTTCATTTTTAGCTTGAGTCGCTGCTGCTTTAGTATTAACAAATTCTCCAAGATTATCTACAGTAACATCAATATGTTTAGCGTTTAAACGTTCAATCGTATCAATGAGTTGTTCTATAGTATTACCCGCAACAACTCTATTAGCCCCCATGGTAGGTCCGATTTTTTTAGCCATTTCATTTAAATATGTAATATTTGATAATGTTATGAAAAAATCTCTGAATAAAGACATATCTATTCCTCCATCCCACTCGTATCTATCTCTATAACAAGTTTAGCATGAATACATCGTTTAAGAAAGCGTTTACATTTAGGAGGTAAAATACGTTTAAATTCATTAGTCATAAATTAAGAGAATCTATATACTGTTTAACAACAATTAAAGGTATAATTTGATATAATACATTTGATAAACATTCAATTAGAGAGGATTCAAAAATATGTGGAAGTGGGAAACAGAACATGACGCTAAAGGCGTAATCATCATAGTACATAATATGTTAGAACATACTGGTAGATATGCGTATGTGATTACGATGTTGAGACGTAATGGTTATCACGTAATTATGGGTGATTTACCTGGACAAGGTCAAACTTCACGAGCTAACAGAGGTCAACTACAACGTTTTGAAATTTACCATGAACAGTTAGTTGAATGGATAAAAATTGCAAACGAATATAAATTACCAACATTTGTTATGGGTGTTGGATTAGGTGGTTTAATTATTCTCAATTTACTTGAAAAGACTGAACTACCTATTGAGGGCATATTACTACTCTCTCCAATGCTTGAATTTAAGAAAAATTATAAAACACGAAAAAATATGTTTATATCTAATATTGGAAAGAGCTCAAAAGGTACACAATTTAAATTAGGAATAGATTATGAAGATTTAACTCGTAATTCAGAAGTGATTAATGAGACAAATCATGACGGATTGATGTTAAAGAAAGTATCTTACAAATGGTTTAACATTATTAATGAAACGATGAAAGACACATCACAACATATTAAAGATATCAAACCGTTACCCACTTTATTAATGTATGGTACCGAAGATAAAATTTTAGAAACATCTTCAATAGATATTTTAAAACAACAATTTCTTGCAGATGAATTTTATTTTAAAGCGTGGAAAGGGTTTTATCATGAGATTCACAATGAACCTGAACGAGATCAAGTCATGAGATATATATTAACTTTCTTGAATAATAGCGTAAATACAATGGGATTTATTGTACAAGAAGAAGATATTGAGGAAGTATAAGATAATCTTTAAAAATCTATAAAGAATAGCTCGTAGAAGACAGATATCTACGAGCCTATTCTATATCAAAATTATGGTTATAATATTATAAATGAGCTAAAATTACAATATAAGTAGAATTATAACTATCAATTACTTTTTATAAATTGTATGAATTTAGTATTAGAATTATAATATAAATATTGATTTAAAAAATATAGTTGATATATTATTAAAAAATACCAAATCGTATAAACTTAATAATAAATTGAATTATAGTTATTATACATAATATGAGAGATCAAGGGGAATGAATTATGAAATTACAAAAAAAAGAAACGGTATCTATGGTATTGAAATTAGAGAAATTATTGAAGGATATAGATTCTATATTTAGAATTATTTATGAGAAGTATCATTTAAATAAAGAAGAAGTACTTATTTTATTAACGTTATGGGAAAAGGGGCCTATGACATTAAAAGAGATGGATCAATACGTTAATATCAAGTCATATAAACGAACAAGAACGTATAATAATTTAGTTCAATCTGATTGGGTTTACAAAGAGCGTCCCATTGACGACGAACGTACGGTTATTATCCATTTTAATGAAGAAAAAAATAAATATAGAAATGAATTATTAGATTTTATTACTACTATTATTAAAAGAAAATATGAATCTTTAGAAAATAGTTTGAATTCATTGATGAGCGTTTAATATAAAAAAACCCGTAAATTAAAACTACGATTTGATGTTTTAATTTATGGGTTTTAAAATTTAACGTTTTTCAATCGCACATATAAAAGGTGCATGATTAACTTGATTGATAAATTGATATTTTAATATGTGTGCTTTACTTTGATCAAAGTTTTCGAGATATTTTAATAATTCATCTCTTTCGATTTGTCCTTCCTCATGTCCATGATAAATCACTAGTACAATAATACCTTCTGTACTTAATAGTTTA
The DNA here is from genome assembly GCF_001835895.1 of Staphylococcus sp. HMSC034C12. Classification (NCBI taxonomy): domain Bacteria; kingdom Bacillati; phylum Bacillota; class Bacilli; order Caryophanales; family Staphylococcaceae; genus Staphylococcus; species Staphylococcus sp. HMSC034C12. The sequence goes on from NZ_KV826318.1 coordinate 23,231, forward strand.
AAAATACTTTCAATAGCTTGAATAGTGGTTTCAGGTTTAGTAACAATGGATTTATCACCTTTAGGCAGATATCCCAAATTGAAAATAGCTGCATCCACGTTTCCGATGATATCACTTGGTATATCATTTAAGATATTTTCATGTCCATCATGTATCAATGTAACATGTTTAAAAGGTGCTATTTTTTCTTTTGTATGTTCAATAGCTTCTTTTTGTATATCGAAACCAAACACTTTGCCATTTGGAACCTGTTTAGCTAAAAATAGGGTATCATGGCCGTTACCACAGGTAGCATCAATAACAATACTATCTTCTTGAATATGTTGCTTAATAAGTGTTTTAGCAAAAGGAAGAATGCGTTCTAATTTCATGAATTCACCTTAGTATTAGATGTGTAAAACTTACCTTGATAAGATTCACGACGTGCTAATTCATCATCTATTTCATTGAGAACTTCCCACTTGTTAACACTCCACATTGGTCCTACCATTAAATCAATCGGTCCATCTCCAGTAATACGATGAATAATCATGTCTGGCGGAAGGATTTCAAGTTGATCACACACTAAGTTTGTATAATCTTCTTGCGTCATAAATTCAAGCATACCTTTTTCGTATTGTTTAACCATTGGTGTACCTTTAAGTAAATGTAATAAATGGATTTTAATACCTTGAACATCCATTTGTGCCACTTCTCGTGCTGTTTCCATCATCATATGATAATCTTCACCTGGTAAGCCATTAATGATGTGTGTACATACGTTAATATTATGTTTACGCAATTTAGCTACACCTTCGTAATACGTTTGCATATCGTGAGCACGATTAATTAAATCAGAGGTCTTTTGATGAACTGTTTGAAGACCAAGTTCCACCCATAAATAAGTACGTTGATTTAGTTCAGCTAAGTATTCAACCACATCATCTGGCAGACAATCTGGACGTGTAGCGATAGATAAACCAATAACTCCTTCTTCTTTTAACACAGGTTCATATTTTTCTTTTAAAACTTCTACAGGTGCATGGGTATTAGTAAATGCTTGGAAGTAAGCAATATATTTACCTTCACTCCATTTTTCATGCATTCGTTCTTTAATTTGTTGGAATTGTACTTCAATTGGATCGGCTCTATTTCCTGCAAAGTCACCACTACCAGCTGCTGAACAAAACGTACAACCGCCATGTGCGACAGTACCATCTCTATTTGGACAGTCAAATCCGCCATCTAGAGCAACTTTAAAAATTTTCTGTCCGAATTTATTTTTTAAATGGTAATTCCATGTATGATATCGTTTATTTTCAAAGGCATACGGGAAATACTTACCCATAACACATTATCCTTTCTATCTAACTTAGTTCTAAGTAAAGATTTTAACATATTTTAATGTTATAGTGTTTATTATAGTTCGATAAAAATATAAAGAGAGGACTTAAAAATTATGAATATACCTAGATCAGTATGGTGGCTAGTTATAGGAATGGCATTAAATATAACTGGCTCTAGCTTTTTATGGCCTTTAAATACGATTTATATGAAAGAAGAATTAGGAAAAAGCTTGACAGTTTCTGGGATTGTTCTAATGATTAATTCTTTTGGAATGGTAGTTGGTAACTTACTAGGTGGAACGTTGTTCGATAAGTTAGGTGGTTATAGAACAATCATGATAGGTACTATTACTTGTTTGCTTAGTACAACATTACTTAATTTCTTTCATGGATGGCCGTGGTATGCAGTTTGGTTAGTGCTACTTGGTTTTGGTGGGGGAATGATTGTTCCAGCAATCTATGCAATGGCTGGTGCCGTTTGGCCTAATGGTGGCAGAACAACTTTTAATGCTATTTACTTAGCTCAAAACATAGGTGTTGCTACCGGAGCTGCAATGGGAGGATTCGTTGCTGAATTTAGCTTTAATTTTATCTTCTTAGCTAATTTAATCATGTACGTATTATTTGGAATTGTAGCCTTTACGCAATTTAATTTAGAATACCATGCTAAAGTGAAATCACCAGATAGTCTAGATATCCAAAGTAAAGAAAATAAAAAACGTTTTATAGCTTTAATACTATTATGTGCCATGTTTAGTATTTGTTGGATTGGATACATTCAATGGGAAACAACAATAGCTTCATTTACGCAACAAATTAATATTTCAATGTCTCAATATAGTGTATTATGGACAGTAAATGGAATTATGATTTTAGTTGCACAACCATTAATTAGACCAGTCATTCGTTTGTTAAAAGGAAACTTAAAATATCAAATGTTTGTTGGTATTTTAATTTTTATGTTGTCATTCTTTGTTACAAGTTTTGCAGAACAATTTACTGTTTTCTTAATAGGAATGATTATTCTTACTTTTGGTGAAATGTTTGTATGGCCTGCAGTACCAACGATTGCCAATTATTTAGCACCGCAAGGTAAGCAAGGTCAATATCAGGGTGTAGTAAATTCTGCATCAACTGTAGGGAAAGCATTTGGTCCTCTAATCGGGGGTATATTGGTAGATACATTCAATATGAGTGCAATGTTCATAGGAATGATCATTCTTTTATTAATTGGAATGTTTTTCTTATCTATTTTTGATAAGGGTCTACCAAAACATTCACAACATGAAAATCGTTGAAAGACAACTTGAAATTAAACATATAAAATATGCTGAACCACTTGCAATTAGGTTACGAATCTCATAATATTAAACTGTATTGGAGTAGTAACTTAAATACTTTTCTAAAGAGAGCTAGTGGTGGTGCAAACTAGCGTTAAGAATTAAGTGAACTTACCGTTAATTAATCGAATTTAAAACATCTCTTACTATTATAAAGTGCACATGTAAAATGTGAATGAGGGTGGTACCGCGGCTAAAGAAAGTCGTCCCTGTCAAAAGTAATAGTTTGAGGTGTTTTATTTTTATTAGGAGGAAAATACTTTGGGTTATAATCACAAAGAGATTGAACAGAAATGGCAAAATTATTGGGCTGAGAATAAAACATTCAAAGCAAGCGATAATTTAGGCCAAAAAAAATTCTATGCATTAGATATGTTTCCATATCCATCTGGTGCGGGATTACACGTAGGACATCCAGAAGGATATACTGCAACGGATATTATTTCTCGTTATAAACGTATGCAAGGATATAATGTATTACATCCAATGGGATGGGATGCCTTTGGATTACCCGCTGAGCAGTACGCGTTAGATACAGGAAATGATCCTAGAGAATTTACTAAAAAGAATGTTCAAACATTTAAACGTCAAATTCAAGAACTAGGTTTTAGTTATGACTGGGATCGAGAAGTTAATACTACAGATCCTGAATATTATAAATGGACGCAATGGATTTTTATTCAGCTTTATAATAAAGGACTCGCATATGTAGATGAGGTTGCAGTAAACTGGTGTCCAGCACTTGGTACAGTGTTATCAAATGAAGAGGTTGTAGATGGTGTATCAGAACGTGGAGGTCATCCTGTATATAGACGTCCGATGAAACAATGGGTATTAAAAATTACAGAATATGCCGATCGTTTATTAGAAGATTTAGATGAATTAGATTGGCCTGAATCAATTAAAGATATGCAAAGAAACTGGATTGGTCGTTCTGAAGGTGCACGTGTGTCATTTAATGTTGAAAATACTAATGACACTATTGATGTGTTTACAACACGTCCAGATACTATCTACGGTACAACATTCTTAGTACTTAGTCCTGAACATGCGTTAGTGAATGAAATGACTACTGATGACAAAAAAGAAGTGGTTAAACAGTATCAAGAAGAAGCATCAAAAAAATCAGACTTAGAGCGTACTGATTTAGCAAAAGATAAATCAGGTGTGTTTACTGGGGCGTATGCTATTAACCCATTATCAGGTAAGAAACTTCCAATTTGGATTGCTGATTATGTATTATCGACTTATGGTACGGGTGCAGTTATGGCAGTACCAGGACATGATGAGCGCGACCATGAATTTGCTAAGAAATTTGATTTACCTATCATTGAAGTTATCGAGGGCGGAAACGTTCAAGAAGAAGCATATACTGGAGAAGGTGCACATATCAATTCTGGCGAACTAGATGGGCTAGATAATAAAGAAGCAATTTCTAAAGCAATTACTTTACTCGAAGCCAAAGGTGCTGGCGAGAAAAAAGTGAATTACAAATTACGTGACTGGTTATTTAGTAGACAACGTTATTGGGGAGAACCAATTCCAGTGATTCATTGGGAAGATGGTACGATGACAACTGTGCCTGAAGAAGAACTTCCATTATTACTTCCTGAAACTGATCAAATCAAACCATCTGGTACGGGAGAATCACCATTAGCGAATATTGATGACTTTGTAAACGTTGTTGATGAAAAAACAGGCATGAAAGGACGTCGCGAAACAAATACTATGCCACAATGGGCTGGTAGTTGTTGGTATTATTTACGATATATTGATCCACATAATGAGAATATGTTAGCAGATCCAGAGAAATTAAAACATTGGTTGCCGGTAGACTTATATATTGGTGGAGTAGAACATGCGGTACTTCACTTACTTTATTCAAGATTCTGGCATAAAGTATTATATGATTTAGGTGTAGTTCCTACGAAAGAACCATTCCAAAAATTATTCAACCAAGGTATGATTCTCGGTGAAGGCAACGAAAAAATGAGTAAATCTAAAGGTAATGTTGTTAATCCTGACGATATCGTAGCATCCCATGGCGCAGATACATTACGCCTATATGAAATGTTTATGGGACCATTAGATGCAGCTATAGCATGGAGTGAAAATGGGTTAGATGGCTCTAGACGTTTCTTAGATCGTGTATGGAGATTATTCATTAATGAAGATGGGTCATTATCTAATAAAATTGTTGAAAATAACGATAATTCATTAGATAAAGTTTATAATCAAACGGTTAAAAAAGTGACTGAAGACTTTGATACTCTTAACTTTAATACGGCAATTAGTCAATTAATGGTATTTATCAATGATTGTTATAAAGCGAATCACATTTACAAACCTTATGTAGAAGGATTTGTTAAAATGTTAGCACCAATTGCCCCTCACATTAGTGAAGAGTTATGGCAACGTTTAGGCAATCAAGAAACTATTACGTATCAACCTTGGCCTACGTATAATGAATCATTACTTGTAGATGATGAGATTGAAATTGTAGTGCAAGTTAATGGTAAAGTAAGAGCGAAAATCAATATTCCTAAAGACTTATCTAAAGAAGATATGCAAGAGTTAGCATTACAAAATGAAAATGTTAAACTATCTATAGAAGGTAAAGAGATTAAAAAAGTTATCGCTGTACCTCAAAAATTAGTGAATATCGTTGCAAAATAATGGAAGAGGAGTTTTAAAATGGAAACAATTACAGTAGATCAATTAAAAGAGAAAATACTAGGATCTAATCCAGTAAATATTATCGATGTGCGAACAGATGAAGAAACTGCAATGGGGACAATTCCTGGTGCTAAAACTATTCCAATGGATCAAATTGCTGATAACTTAAATCAATTTAATAAAAATGAAACGTACTACATCGTTTGTGCTGCAGGTGTTCGTAGTGAAAAAGTAGCGAACTACCTTGAAAATGAAGGTATTCATGCAGTTAATGTTGAAGGTGGCATGCAAGCATGGGGTGATGAAGGTATTGAAATAGACAGTATATAATGATTTATAGATATTTAAACAATAATACAGAAAAACAGCGAAGTTATGATTCTTCGCTGTTTTTTTATAATTTAACTTATTTTTAATATTTTTATATTATTTAGTTGTAGTACTTTTAATTTTATTATGATATTATATTTAAGTGTGAATATAATATTATGTAAGTGATAGTAACAACTATAGCATACATAAAACATTTTCATTATAACAATTGACATCAAGAGAGAACATCAAGGAGGAAACATAATGAATCTTTTTAAAAAACAGAAATTTAGTATTCGTAAATTTAGTGTGGGGACATTTTCAACGCTAATTGCTACATTAGTGTTTTTATCACATCCTGGTCATGCAGCAACTCATGATGCAGAAACAAATACAAGTGCGCCACAAACGAATGAAAGTGCGACGATTAATAAACAAAATACTAATATTGAACAACCACATAATGAAACAACGTCAGCAAATACATCTAATTCAAATGAAAATAATCGAAATAATGAAAGTAATACTTCAATTGATTATTCAATTAACCGTGAACGTGAAGAAGGTACAGTGAATAATGTAATTAATAGTACTGAAAATAATACAAATCATAATGAGAAAGTAACAACTAATGACGTAGTTAGTAATGAAAATAATCATGAAACTACAAACGTTAATCAACCACATAGAAGAGGGAAACGTTCAGTAGATAACACTCCTAGTACTACAAATACAGATCCGATGGCTGTAAATGAACAAAATACTGGTCAAATCATTAATGGGACATTTACAGATAATTCACAGGGTGCGACGATACCGACTAAGAATTTAGAGTCTGCAATGAATGAAGCAAATACTGTACCGGGTTGGCATGTAAATAGTAATGATCAAACCATCATTCCATTAATTTGGGGTCCTAAATCGTTGCCCGCATACAATCCTTATATATTCGATAAAACCAATAATAAAATTGGTGTAGTACTATCAAAATATAATGGTAACTTTAATCAAGTTCCAGGTATAGCTGATCCTACAGTAGGATCAATTTACCAAGATGTTGATGTTACTCCTGGATCAGAAATCCAATTACATTATATTTCTAGTAGTATGAATAATATATGGGGGGTTAATGGTGCAAGAGTGTATATTTACGATGCGAATAATCCTTCTACACTTTTATATAAAGGAACTCCGGATATATTACAGAACCCAATTGGTAACTTTGTAGGTGTATTTCAAGTGCCAGAAACAGTCTCACGATTAAGATTAAGATTTGAATCGGCATTAAATCGTAGTACTGATTCTACTAATGGACATAGACTCCTTACTGGTCCTAATAACTTTGGAGGCGGAGTGTTAGCTGATGTTACCATTAATAGTGGCGCATATTTAACTGCGACAGTAAATAATACACACTACTTTGCACAATCTGGATCCATAAATGCTGATCGAGTTTATCAAGAAATAGGGTTTAGAATTGAAAATAGAGGACATTCTAGTTCAAATAAAACAGAATATACGATTGTTTTACCAGAAGATGTGACATATGTATCTACAAAAAATGCTACTGGAAAATTTAATGCAGCAACTAAAGAGTTAACAGTTAAAATAGATCGACTTGAAGCAGGAGCAAGTAAAAATATTTCTATAGGATTATCCTTACCAACTGATCGACCAATTGAAAAAGAATTCTTAGGACATTTGACTTATGTTACAGATGGTATAAATATGAATAGGTTAAGTGATTCTAAAGATTTTGGACGTAATAATGGCGATCATTATACAAGATACGGTGTGCATAATGAATTTGTAAGTGTTGATTCTGCTATGCGACAAGGAGATATTGTATTAGATAAACAAACTATTACAGTTAAAATGTATAAGCAACATTTGAGAGACAAAGTAACAGAAATTGAGGATGATTTAGCCAATCTTGATCAAAACGATAATTCACCAGAAGTATGGGAAGCAATGCAAGTGGTACTTAGAAAAGCTAAAGAAGTATTAGCTGAAACAGATGAGATGCCTATAAGTGAATTGAAAGATCAAGCAACGATTAATAGTATCGATTTAAATTTAGATAAAGCACATGCTAAATTATCATTAGACAAAGTTGCAAGAACTAAAAGAGCGCTCTTTATGGGTAACGATACAGCTACAATTGAAGAAAAAAATGCTGTGATTGAGCAAGTGAATCAAGCACTACAATCTAGTTATACAACTGTTGATCAATCAATGACTTCAAATGATGTAGCAACAAATAAAGACACTGGAATTAATGAAATTACAATGATTGATCTTACTCCAACAGTAAAGCAAGCAGCAATTGATGAATTAACTGAAAGAGCAAATGCTAAAAAAGTAGAGTTTGATAATAATCCTGATGCAACAGTAGAAGAAAAAGAAGCTGCAAAAGCAACGATTGATAATTTAGTGTCAGAGGCTACAACAAATATTATGAATGAAACTACAAATAATGGTGTAGCGCAACAAAAAACAAGTAGCATAGATAGTGTGAATGCTGCTACTATAACTCCAACTGTTCGAAGTAACGCTAGAACTGCAATAGATAATATAGCATCTGCAAGAAAAGTTGAAATAGATAAGGATAATAATGCAACTTTAGAAGAAAAAAATGCAGCTAAAACTGAGATAGATAATTTGGTAGCTAGAGCAAAAGCAGATATTAATAGTCTAAATCACAATAATGAAATTGAAATATTAAAAGAAAACAAAGTAAACGAAATATCACAAGTAGTAGCGCATCCAGTAAAGAAAAATGCTGCTGCACAAGCAATTGATCAAGCCGCTATAGCTAAAAAACAAGAAATTGATTTAATAGAAGATGCGACTATAGAAGAAAAAGAAGTCGCAAAGGTAAAAGTAGATAAAATAGTAACCGAAGCTAAAAATAATATTAATCAAGCAACTACTAATTCAAGTGTAGATGATGCACAAAATGAAGGAATAACTGCAATTAATGCAGTTATTCCAGAAGTGGTTAAAAAATCAGATGCAAGAGATACAATCGATGAGGTAGCCCGAATTAAAAAAGCAGCAATTGATCAAACACCTGATGCAACAGTAGAAGAAAAAGAGGCAGCAATAGCGAAAATAGATCAAGAGGTTACTAAGGCTAAGGAACAAATTCATCAAGCACTAAAAAATGAAAATGTAGATACTGCTAAAACAAATGGTACGAATTTTATTAATGCAATCCAACCAGAAATTACGAAAAAAATAAAAGCAAGAGAGGCAATTGATGAAGTAGCTAGAGCTAAGAAAGAGGCAATTGATCGAATCCAGGATGCGACAACAGAAGAAAAAGAAGCAGCCAAAGCGAAGGTAGACCAAGCAGTAACGG
>NZ_KV826319.1:0-49465 GCF_001835895.1 Staphylococcus sp. HMSC034C12
TTTATTAAGTTCCCGTTTAAGGGGGTCAGTACCTCAATGCTCTTCCTTTTTTACATATTAAACAATTCTATTTACATATCTTCAGGTTGCATTACGTGATCAATTAAACCATATTCTTTTGCTTCATCAGCAGTTAAGAAGTTATCACGATCAGTATCTTTTTGAATTCTTTCAATACTTTGACCTGTACGTTCAGCTAAAATACGATTTAATTTTTCACGTGTTTTTAAGATATGGTTAGCAGCAATTTCAATTTCTGTCGCTTGACCTTGAGCGCCACCTAATGGTTGATGAATCATAACTTCAGCGTTTGGTAAGGCAAAACGTTTACCTTTTGTACCAGCTGCTAATAAGAATGATCCCATTGACGCAGCCATACCAATACAAATTGTTTGTACATCTGGTTTAATGTGTTGAATTGTATCGTAAATAGCAAATCCTGCTGTTACACTACCACCTGGAGAATTAATGTATAAATAAATATCTTTTTCAGAATCTTGAGCTTGTAAGAATAATAATTGTGATACAATTGAATTTGCAACATTATCATCAATTGCTGAGCCTAACATAATAATGCGGTCTTTTAATAGACGAGAATAAATATCATATGCGCGTTCACCGCGATTTGTTGTTTCAATAACTGTAGGAATTAAATTCATTATATTTCCTCCTTGTAATTAACTGTTATATTTATTTTACAACAAAAGTCAAAAATGGTCAAAAAGAATACTTTTACTTTTATTTGACGTTGCTTTTTATAATTTTATACACTATTCATATATTCAAATTGTACTGTTAATTATATATTTAGTACAGAAATTAGTTTTTATATTATACTCCTCGTAGTGTAATGGATAGCACGTAAGATTCCGGTTCTTAAGATAGAGGTTCGATTCCTCTCGAGGGGGCTATTATTAAGAAATAGAATGAAACGTTATATTAATGTTTCATCCTATTTCTTAAAACACATTTTATTTTATAATTCGACTTTTTCTCCATTTCTAATTTTATCAGCGAGTTCATTTAATTTTCGTAAGCGATGATTTACTCCTGATTTAGAAATAGGCCCATTTGATATCATTTCTCCTAATTCTTTCAAAGAAATTTCTTGATGTTCTACTCGTAATTTTGCAATCTCTCTTAAACGATCAGGTAAATTATCTAAACCTATTTCTTCATCAATTAATTGAATGCTTTGTACTTGTTTCATAGCTGCACTCACAGTTTTATTTAAATTAGCTGTTTCACAATTTACTAATCTATTGACAGAGTTTCTCATATCTCTCACTATTCTTACATCTTCAAATTTTAATAGTGCTTGGTACCCCCCTATCAAACTTAAAAACTCAGAAATTTTCTCCGCTTCTTTCAAATAAGAAATACTTCCTTTTTTTCGTTCTAAATGCTTAGCATTCAGTCCATAACTGTTCATTAGTTTAGTTAATCCCTCAGCATGTCCTTCATATTGAGAAAAAATTTCTAAATGGTAGGAAGAAGTTTCTGGATTATTTACTGATCCACCCGCTAAAAATGCCCCTCTTAAATAGCTTCTACGCATTTCATCATCTTTAATCATACTCGCATCAATGTCATGAACGAAAATACCATTTTTTAAAATACCTAATTCATCAAGTATTTCTTTAGCACGTACTTTAGTTCGACAAATGTAGATATTATTCTTTTTTAATTTCATTTTTTTTCGTACTAAAATTTCTACTTCGACATTAAAAATACGCTTAATTAATGAATATATTCTTCGAGCCGTAGTCGCATTTTCAGTTTGAACATTAATTACAAATTGTTGATTAGATAAACTGAGTGCACCGTTCATCCGAATCAAAGCGCTAAGTTCAGCTTTAGCATTACTTTCATCGACTTCAATGCGGGTCAATTCATTTTTCATATCTGATGCAAAACTCATTGATGCTCCCTCCTTTTCTCATCATCATTATTATATGTAATTAACATCTCAAAATATATAACACTCTATATCAAATTATTTTTAAATTCATTAAAATTTATTTTTTAGGTTTAAATTGAATTGTACTTGTTAATTCAAGTGCTAAATCATATACAAGTTTAGCAAGTACCTTTGTATTATGACGAACAAAGACATGGTCATAAATTTCTACAAGATTTTTAGAAGTAATCATTTTAATATTATTTTCTGTTAATTTTATTTTATTCGTACTTACAGGATGAGCATTACGTTCTTTATATCGTTGAAGAATCTGTTCATCAAATGCATCATTACTACAAATAACATAATCAATAAATGGTTCACCAGCATGTTGATGAATAGCTTTAACATGATCGTAGACATCATAATCATTTGTTTCTCCTGGTTGAGTCATAATATTAGAAATGTATAATTTCGGTGCTTGTGAACTTATGATTGCTTTAGAAATACCTTCAATACACAAATTTGAAATTACACTTGTATACAGTGAACCAGGACCTAGAACAATTAAATCCGCTTCTTGTAAAGCATCAACGGCTTCCTGCATGGGTTCTACATTAGATGGTTCTAAATAGACACGTCGAATTTTTTTATTTTTTTTAGGTATTTTAGATTCACCTTTAACAATCTCACCATCTTCTAAAACAGCATTTAACATAACATTAGTATTAGTAGATGGAATCACTTTTCCTTTAATGTTTAAAATTTTACTTAATTCTTTCACTGCATGACCAAAGTCATTTTTTATATTTGTAAGTGCTGCAAGTAATAAATTACCTAATGAGTGACCTTCAATTTGATGTTCTTCAAAACGATACTGAAATAATTCTTCTAGAATTGGTTCTGCATCACTTAGCGCTGCAATGACATTTCTAATATCTCCTGGAGCAGGAATAGACATTTCATCTCTAATTTTACCTGTGCTACCACCATCATCTGCAACTGTAACAATAGCAGTAATATCTATTGGATATTCTCGTAACCCTCTAGCTAGTACTGAGAGTCCTGTGCCTCCTCCGATTAGTACTACTTTCAACTGTTTCATTTCTTCACGCCACTTTCAATATGTGCATCTCTATGATGAACATACACATTATAATCAAATATATCATTTAACTCTTCTCCGATACGTTTAGCTAAGGCTACAGAGCGATGTTGTCCGCCAGTACAACCTATTGCTATAACCAGTTGTGATTTACCCTCTTTTTTATAGCCTGGAATCATAAAAATAAGTAAATCCATTAGTTTTTCAAAGAAAGTTTCAGTTTCTTTCCATTTCATCACATAATTATAAACTGCTTCATCTTCTCCAGTCATCGGTCTCAAGTCTTCAACATAATATGGATTAGGCAAAAAGCGTACATCGAATACTAAATCAGCATCTTTCTGAATACCATGTTTAAATCCAAAACTAGTTACATTAATACTAAATGAATTCATTTTTTCATCGGCGAAATGACGTTTGATTCTTTCTTTTAATTCTTTAGGCTTTAACTCTGTAGTATCAATAATATAATTCGCTATTGATCTAATATTTGAAAGTAATTGTTGTTCTTCTAGAATTGAATCAATTAAAGACATTTGACCATTTTGATTTAAAGGGTGCGCTCTACGTGATTCTTTATATCTAGAAATTAATTTTTCAGTTGTAGCTTCTAAAAACATAACATCTACAATAACATCATTTCTCGTTTTAATTACATCAATTTCATCTATAAGTGATTTAAATAACTCTTTTCCTCTTAAATCAATTGCAATTGCTACTTTTTGAAGTGAAGGGTTACCTTGCTCCATTAACTCCACAAGTTTAGGTAGTAATATAGGTGGTAAATTATCTACACAGAAAAAGCCAATATCTTCTAAACATTGAATAACTAATGATTTACCAGCGCCAGACAATCCTGTAACAACTAATAGTTCACTTTTGCTCATTTCATCATTTATTTGATTAACCATTCTAAGCACCATCCATTTAAGCATACATGTATTTATATAACATCATAGCATATATTTTTACCTTGCTAACAATTTGTATCGACTTTACTGCTAAGAAAAAAGCTAGTAATAATACTTCTATCAGAAGTGATTATTCTAGCTTTAATTAATCCCTTAAGCTTCTTCTTTATCTTTTAATTCTTCGATATAATCAATTGCACTTTGTGCAGCAATACTACCATCACCTGTAGCAGTTACGATTTGACGTAATCCTTTATCTCTCACGTCTCCAGCTGCAAAAATCCCTGGTACAGAAGTAGTCATATCATCTTTTGTAATAATATAACCCATATCATTTGTAATACCTAAGTTATTAAATGGTGCTGTTAAAGGTTTCATCCCAATATAAATAAATACACCGTCTGCATCTAACGTTTGTTCAGACGCATCTTTTGTTGAAACTAACGTTACAGATCCAACTTTTCCATCTTTTTCATTAATTGATTTCAAAGTGTGACTCCAAATAAAATCAATTTTTTCATTTTTAAATGCACGATCTTGTAGAATTTTTTGGGCTCTTAATTCGTCTCTTCGGTGAACAATTGTTACTTTATCAGCGAATTTAGTAAGGAATGCGCCCTCTTCTACCGCTGAATCGCCTCCACCAATAACAAATATATTTTTGTTTTTAAAGAATGCACCATCACATACTGCACAATAACTTACGCCACGGCCACCTAATTCTTGTTCACCAGGGACACCAATTTTTTTATATTCTGCACCTGTTGAAATAATCACTGCTCTAGCTGTTATAGTTTTATTTCCTAGATTAATCACTTTGTGATCGCCATTATCTTCAATTGATTTGATATCTCCATATTGATAAGAAGCACCAAATTTTTTCGCATGTTCAAACATTTTTGTTGATAAATCTGGACCTGTAATCATTTCAAACCCTGGAAAATTTTCAACTTCTTCCGTATTTGCCATTTGTCCTCCAGGCATACCACGTTCAATCATCACTGTATTTAGATTTGCACGTGATGCATAAACTGCAGCAGTCATTCCAGCTGGTCCAGCCCCAATTATCGCAACATCAAAATCTACTTCGTTCATTTTTATACCTCCTACGTTTATATTAATACGCGCATTATATAGTATTATTTGTTTTTCATAAATTTATATGCTCAATAATTTATCAATTGCGTTATCTAATTTATATCTTGTAGTATTAAAAATTTCAATGATTTTCTTTTTAGTTATACGCTTTTTATGATAACGGTAATATAAATAAACATGTGCCGCAATATATCTATTTAACTCTTTAAAATTAACGCCTTCAACGATTAAAGCTTCTCCTTTATCAATCCAACTGACAAATAATTCTGTATCAAACGATAGTTCTTCAACGTCATACATTTTCTTTAATCCTTTATGAATAAAATCAAGCTTATTTAAATGTAATCCTTGAACTAAGTAGGTTAAATATAACTTTTCATAGTCATTCATGTTTTCCAATACTGACCAAATGTCTTCAGTCATTAGTATTTCTTTTCCGTTTAACTGATTTAATAAAAATACGCCATATAATCGATAATGACTGTCATCATCTAATAATAAAGGTAATATTTTTTGTTCAAATGTATATTTACTTTCTTCTAATACCCATGGGGCATATCCAACATCTACTTCAGAAATTTGCAATAATTTATCCCAAAATAATTTACTTTGTTTTTTATTTCCTAAGTAATAATAGTTATAGCTTAAAGCATTAAACATTTGAATTGAAACAAACTTACCCTTTTTATATAAAGGTAATAAAAGTTGTTGAGACGCTTTGTACTGTTTGAGATAACTTAGTACAATACCTAACTTAAAACTTTCATCTTCGTTCATCGGCATCACTTTATTTAATATTTTTATATATTTGTGATACTTCTCTGTTTCATTAGTATTATATAATAGCAATGTATAATGACATAGTGCATGTACATCCGAGTTATCTTCAGCAAGCAATGTTTCGAATAATTCTCTAGCAATCTCATATTCACTCAAATAAAGATAACACATTGCTAGTAAATTTCTAATAACGCGATGCGACTGAATATCATCGTTTTGTTTTAAAATATACGTTCGTGCTTCTTGTAAACGTCCTTGAGCGAATAAATATTGAAATAATAATTGAACTGCAAATAATTGTGCTTCCATTTCAATTTTATTTTCTTCAATATAAGAAACTTCGAACATTTTTTCTAATTCTTCTCTAAAAGAATCATCATTTGATAAAATTACATAATTAATACCAAACAAGAAGGCCTTGTTTGGCTCGTTAAGTTTAATATTCAGTTGACTCAATTGATAATAACTTTCTGCTACATTATGATCATTTATAATGCTTTCATAAAACATTTTTTCTGCTTTTTTATTCAAATTCAATTCATTTAAACAATCGGCATACTTAAGTCTTATATCAAAATCTTCAGGTGACAAATCTAGCACATTTCTATAATATTCAGCTGCTTTTCTATAATCTCTCTGTTTATATTTTTGATCTGCCATCTTTCGATAAAAATTCTCATCAAAAGTCATTGGAATAATTTTTTGTTCCTTTCGTGCCATGCTTTGTCACCACTTTCTTATTTATTATGAATTTGCATGGGGTTTCCAAAAGCAATAGTATCATCGGGAACATCTTTAGAGACGATAGTACCTGCTTTAATTATAACGTTATGACCGATTTTCACCCCAGGTAAAATGGTCACATTTGCTCCAATTAAAGTATGAGAACCAATGTCCACTCGTCCATAACGATACTCATTTACTAAAATTTCATGCGTTAATATTGTTGTATTATAACCAATAACAGTATTACTGCCAATAGATATTAACTGGGGATGAAAAATATCAGGCATTACCTTATAGGCAAATGCAGTTCGTTCCCCAATTGACATCTTCAAGAAATGAATATAAATATAACGTTTTACATTTAAAAAAGGAATAAAGCGACTTATTTCTATTATTACTGTATTTTTTAACACTTTAGAAAAACGAACAAATTGGTAAATGCGCCATAAGGGATTCATCGACTGTGTATTAATAATAGTTAATCGTCTCATTATTTTACCTTCACTCTTGAATTCCAAGTTAATGGTCCAGCATTTTTATAAATAACTGGTTGATGTTTAATTCGACGATAGATAATTAAAATAATACCCATAATCATTAAAATAACTGAAACAAGTTGAGCTACGCGAATATGACTTGTTAACATTAAACTGTCTGTTCGTAATCCTTCAATAAAGAAGCGTCCTATTGAATACCAAATGAGATATAATGAAAATGTTTCTCCAACGCGTAGATGCTTTCTAAGGGTAATTAATATAATAAATCCAAGTATATCCCAAATAGATTCATATAAAAAAGTAGGATGATAGTATACACCTTCAATATACATATTTCGAATAATAAATTCTGGAATATGCATGCTTTCTAGAAATGTTCTTGATACTGGTCCGCCATGAGCTTCATGATTCATAAAATTGCCCCATCGCCCTATACCTTGAGCTAATATAATACTTGGTGCAACAATGTCTCCAATTTGAAAAGGATTAAGATTTTTCAATTTACATAGAATAATTCCAGTAATAAAGCCACCTATTAATCCACCGTGAATAGCTATCCCGCCATGCCAAATTTTAGGTATTTCTGATGGATTTTCCATATAATAAGGCCATTGAAATATAACAAAATAAATTCTTGCAACTAGAAATCCGAAAATTGCACAATAAAAGATAATATCTACTAATGTATCTTTATGTAATCCTATAGATTTCAAGCTTTCTTGAGCAATAAAATATCCTATTAATATTCCTACTGCAATAATAATTCCATACCATTTTATCGATAAAGGACCTATATCGATAGCAGTAGGATTGATATAATTCAAATTAAAAAGCATATACTATTTCCCTTCATTCTGATTCCCATTCTTGATAATTTCTTCATTCAAACGTTGATTAAATTCTTCAGCTGTATTAATACCCATGATATTTAAACGATAATTCATTGCAGCTACTTCTATAATAACAGCAACGTTTCTTCCTGGTCTTACAGGGATTGTTTTTTTAGTTATTTCTGTATCTAAAATCTTTAATGTTTCTTCATTTAATCCAACGCGATCATATAATTTATTCTTATCCCAATTTTCAAGATTTATATTTAACCGTATTTGTTTTTGGGTTAGAATTGACCCCGCTCCAAATAAAGTCATGACATTGATAATTCCTAGTCCACGTATTTCTAATAAATGTTCAATTAACTTAGGTGGTGTACCAACCAATTCGTCTTTCGTAATTTCACGGATTTCAACATTATCGTCTGCTACTAAACGATGACCTCGCTTTACTAATTCTAATGCTGTTTCACTTTTCCCGATGCCAGAGTCTCCTGTAATTAATACTCCTACACCATATACGTCTACTAAAACACCGTGTAGAGAGGTCGTTTTAGCTAACTCATGTTCTAAAAATGTCGTTAATCGACTCATTAAACTTGTTGTAGCATCTTTAGAAACAATCAAAGGTGTATCCATTTCTTGAGCCGCTTCAATCAGTTCCTGAGGTGGCTCTAATCCTCTTGTCACAATAATTGCTGGCGTTTCAGGACGACATAATTTTCTCATTCGTCCCCGTCTTTCTTCATCTGGTAATAAATTGTAAAATGATAATTCAGTGGTACCTAATAATTGAATACGATTTGCTGCATAATGAGAAAAATAACCTGCCATTTCTAAACCAGGTCTAGAAATATCAATGTTTTTAATCGTTTTATTTAATCCTTTTTCTCCAGTAAATAGCTTCAGTTTTAATACTTTAACCAATCTATCTGTCGTTAACATGAGTTCACCTCAAAATTCCCTTGAATTAATTCATCTCTTATCATATCAAAAATATAACAATATGTTATATAAAAAAGGAGTAGAAAATGATTTTTCTACTCCTTTTTTCAAAATCAGTAAAATGATATTCTACTTCATTTGTACTCTAAAAAAACACTATCGCACATTAAATGCTATTTTATTCATCTCGCACTTTATCACGTTCTAACACTGTTTTTAAATACTTACCAGTATAAGAAGCTTCCACACTTGCAATGTCTTCTGGCGTTCCAGTTGCAACGATAGTACCGCCACCTTCGCCGCCTTCTGGTCCTAAATCTATAATATAATCTGCTGTTTTAATAACATCTAAATTATGTTCAATAATAACCACTGTATCTCCATTTTCCACAAGGCGATTTAATACTTTTAATAATCGACTGATATCGTCAACATGAAGACCTGTAGTAGGTTCATCTAAGATATAAATTGAGCGTCCTGTAGAACGTTTGTGTAATTCTGAAGCCAGTTTCACACGTTGTGCTTCCCCACCAGAAAGTGTGGTTGCTTGTTGTCCTAAAGTAATATAGCCTAATCCTACATCTACAAGTGTTTGTAATTTTCTATGAATTTTAGGAATATTTTCAAAGAAATAAGTCGCTTCTTCTACTGTCATTGCTAATACATCTGCAATATTTTTCCCTTTATATGTAACTTCTAAAGTTTCTCTATTGTATCGTTTGCCATCACACACTTCGCATGGAACATATACATCTGGTAAGAAGTGCATTTCTATTTTAATGATGCCATCGCCTTTACAAGCTTCACAACGACCGCCTTTAACATTAAAACTAAAGCGTCCTTTTTGATATCCTCTAATTTTAGCTTCATTCGTTTGAGCAAAAACATCTCTAATGTCATCAAATACACCTGTATATGTCGCCGGGTTAGAACGTGGTGTTCTTCCTATAGGTGATTGATCAATATCTATAATCTTATCTAATTGATCAATACCTTTAATTTCCTCATGCTCTCCAGGTTTAACTTTAGAATTATTAATTGTTTGAGCTAATGATTTATATAACACTTCATTAACTAATGAACTTTTACCTGATCCAGAAACACCAGTTACAACCGTCATTACAGACAATGGAATATCTACATCAACATCTTTTAAATTATTACTTTTTGCACCTTTTATTGATATTTTACGATTCGTGATTTCTCTACGATGTTCCGGTACGTCAATACGTTTTTTACCGCTCAAGTATTGACCTGTTAAGGATTTCTTGTCTTTCATTACCTTTTTAGGAGTCCCACTTGAGACAATTTCGCCGCCATGGTTACCTGCACCAGGTCCGACATCAACAAGGTAATCTGCTGCTCTCATCGTATCATCATCATGTTCAACGACAATTAGTGTGTTACCTAAATCTCTCATCTCTTTTAATGTATTGATTAAACGATCATTATCGCGTTGATGTAACCCGATAGAAGGTTCGTCTAATACATAAAGCACGCCTGTCAATCGTGATCCAATTTGAGTAGCAAGACGAATACGTTGTGCTTCTCCACCTGATAATGTTCCTGAAGAACGATTCAGTGTTAAATAATCAAGGCCTACATTATTTAAAAATGTTAATCTTGAAATAATCTCAATTAAAATTTGTTTAGCAATCGCTTTGTCTTGCTCTGATAACTCTATATTCTCATAAAATTTGAGTGCATTTTTAATTGAATATTCTACAACTTCTCCAATATTGTATCCACCAACATATACTGAAAGTGCTTCTTTACTTAAACGTTTACCGTGACATGTTTCACACGGAAGTTCAGTCATATATCTACTCATCATTTCACGTGTATATTCTGATGGTGATTCGTGATAACGTCGATCTATATTAGCGACTACGCCTTCAAATTTCATTTTTCTACGGCGTGTGCCTCCATTTCGACTATGAAATGAAAACTCAATTTCTTTATCGCCTGACCCATTCATAAGAATACCTTTTTGTCTATCAGTCAATTTTTTATATGGCTTATCCATATTAATTTTATAAACTTCACATACTCGTTTTAATAATGTTGGATAAAAGTCGGAACTTGTAGGCTCCCAAGGTTCAATCGCACCTTCATTTAAAGTTTTATTAGTATCAGGAACAACCAAATCTAGATCCACTGTAAGTCTTTGACCTAATCCATCACATGTTGGACAAGCACCGAATGGACTATTAAAACTAAACATTCTAGGCTCTAATTCACCTATAGAAAATCCACAAATTGGACAAGCATGATTTTCAGAGAATTTGAGATCTTCTCCACCAATGACATCAACAATAAGGTTTCCTTCACCTAACTCTAAACTTGTTTCTATTGAATCTGCTAATCTTGTTTCTATTCCTGATTTTACAACTAAACGATCTACAACTACTTCAATAGTATGATTTTTATTTTTATCTAGTGCAGGAACGTCGTTTACATCGACTACTTCACCATCGACACGTAATCTGACATATCCCTTTTTACCAATATCTTCAATTAATTTTTCATGGCTTCCTTTTCTATGTGAAACTAAAGGAGCTAAAATTTGAATTTTAGTTCTCTCTTCTAATTCTAATATACGATCTACCATTTGCTGCACGGTTTGCGATTCGATTTCGATTCCATGATATGGACAAAATGCTTTCCCCACACGTGCATATAATAATCGAATGTAATCATATATTTCAGTCACAGTAGCTACTGTAGAACGTGGGTTTTTACTTGTCGTTTTTTGGTCAATTGAAATTGCAGGTGATAGTCCTTCAATGGTATCAACATCCGGCTTATCCATTTGTCCTAAAAATTGTCGTGCGTAGGCACTTAACGATTCTACATAGCGACGTTGTCCTTCAGCATATATTGTGTCAAATGCAAGTGATGATTTTCCCGACCCAGAGAGACCAGTCATCACTATAAGTTTGTTCTTTGGTAACTCAATATCGATATCTTTTAAGTTATGTGCTCTTGCACCTTTAACTATGATACTTGGACCTTTCATTTAATAATCACCCTTCTGCTTTTAGTTCAAATAACATATCTCTCAATTCTGTTGCTCTTTCAAAGTCTAAATCTTTAGCTGCTTTTTTCATTTCTTTTTCAATATTTTCAATTGTTTTCTGACGCTCTTTCTTTGTCATTTTCTTAGGTACTTCAGTTTGTTGTTTTTCATTTGTGTCATCATTATCCACTGTAGCACTAATGACGTCATGTATTTTTTTATTGATTGTTTTAGGAGTAATACCATATTTTTCGTTATGTGCCATTTGTATTTCTCGACGACGCTGTGTTTCATCAATTGCGTACTGCATAGAGTCTGTTACCTTATCGGCATACATGATAACTTCTCCTTTATCGTTACGTGCAGCACGTCCGATAGTTTGAATAAGTGAACGATTTGAACGTAAAAATCCTTCTTTATCTGCATCTAAAATAACTACTAACGACACTTCAGGTATATCAATACCCTCTCTAAGCAAATTGATACCTACTACAGCATCATACGTGCCCATTCTTAAATCACGTATGATTTCTATACGTTCAAGTGTTTTGATTTCAGAATGAAGATAATTCACTTTAATTCCTGCCTCTTTCATATATGTTGTCAAATCTTCACTCATTTTTTTAGTTAAGGTTGTAACAAGCACACGTTCATTCCTATCAATTCTTTCTTGAATTTCACTGAGTAAATCATCAATTTGATTCTTCGTAGGTCGAACATCAATTTTAGGATCTAATAAACCAGTTGGTCGAATAATTTGTTCTACCATTTTATCAGTATGTTCAATTTCATATGGACCAGGTGTTGCAGAAACATAAACGAGCTGTTTAGTTTTTTGTTCAAATTCTTCAAATTTAAGTGGGCGGTTATCCATAGCACTTGGTAAACGGAAACCATGATCTACGAGTACTTTTTTACGTGCTTGGTCTCCATTGAACATACCTCTAATTTGTGGTAACGTCACGTGCGACTCATCTATCATTACAAGCCAATCATCACCAAAATAATCAAGTAACGTATAAGGTGTGGAACCAAGTGGTCTTAATGTTAAATGAACAGAATAATTCTCTATTCCTGAACAAAAGCCCATCTCTCTCATCATTTCTAAGTCATAATTTGTACGTTGTTCTAGACGTTGTGCTTCTAATAATTTATTTTCAGCTTTCAATTCTTTTAATCGCTCTTCAAGTTCTTTTTCAATACGTTCAATAGCGACTTTCATTTTTTCTTCTCTAGTAACGAAGTGGGAAGCCGGGAATATAGCAAAATGTTCTCTTTCACGTATCACTTCACCAGTTAGATAATTTACTTCTCTGATTCTATCAACTTCATCGCCAAAGAATTCTACTCGGATACACATTTCTTCCCTTGAAGCAGGAAAGATTTCTACAACATCTCCTCTTACTCTAAATGTACCACGTTGAAAATCGATATCGTTTCTTGAATATTGAACATCGACTAATTTTCGAAGAAGCTCACTTCTATCCATTTCCATCCCTACTCGAACGCTAACAACTAAATCTTTGTATTCTTCTGGATTACCTAAACCATAAATACAACTTACACTTGCAATAATAATCACATCATCACGTTCGAATAAAGCACTTGTAGCTGAATGTCGTAACTGATCGATTTCATCGTTAATTGAGGCGTCTTTTTCGATAAATGTATCCGTTGATGGCACATATGCTTCAGGTTGATAATAATCGTAGTAACTTACGAAATATTCTACCCTATTTTCAGGAAAAAACTCTTTAAATTCACTATACAATTGACCTGCTAACGTTTTATTATGCGCTATAATTAATGTAGGTTTTCCAACTTCTTTAATTACATTACTCATGGTAAATGTTTTACCAGTACCCGTTGCACCAAGTAATGTTTGATGACGTTTACCAGCTTTAACACCTTCAACAATTTTTTTTATGGCTTGAGGCTGATCCCCTTGTGGTTCAAATTCAGAATTTAATTTAAAAGGATGATGTTCTACCATTCTTTCAAGCGCCTCCTCAGTTTATTTTATTAAATGTTTATTTCAGTAAAAATAAAATTATTTATACTTATCTTAACAAAAAAGCGAATAAAAAAACAAACGTTTGTTCGCTTACGTTTGCCATCACTTTTTATACATATATAAAAGATGAGACACAAATATAAATTCACTTCTATATTTATGCCTCATCTTAATATGTTGACGTATTTTTATTAGATATGTATTAATAATATAAAACAAATGGTATCGTACTGCAATTTTTTTAGCTTAGTCTTGATGTTTGTGAAATTCTAAATTATCAATAATCACATAACCAGCTAGGATAGATACTACATCTAAAAATATAATCCATTCATTATGAAAAAATCCTTTATACACTGAAGCGGCAATTAATATCAATGTTACAATGACGCCTACCCATTTACTTCTGGTAATTACACTGAATAAAATAACTAAGATACATGGAAAGAAGGCAGCTAAAGTATACCATATCATTATATTCACTCATTTCGTCTTCGTCGTTCTAAGATTGACATTGTTGTTTCACGTAGTTCAGCACGAGGAATAAAGTTTTCCGTAAGCATTTCCGGTATAACGTGATCGATAAAATCTTGTACTGAACTTAAATGATCAAACTGCATTATTGTTTCTAGGCTATGTTCATAAATTTCAAAAAACAGATCTTCCGGATTACGTTTTTGAATTTCACCAAACGTTTCATATAATAAATCAATTTTATCAGCTACTGATAAAATTTGGCCCTCTAAAGAATCATCTTTTCCCTCTTGAAGTCTTTTACGATAAATATCTTGGTATGGCTTCGGAATTTCTTCATTAATGAACGTATCTACCATTTCTTCTTCGACTTGGGAAAATAACATTTTTAATTCTCTGCTTGCATATTTAACTGGTGTCTTAATATCCCCTGTAAATACTTCTGCAAAATCATGGTTAAGGGCTTTTTCATACAAACTTTTCCAATCAATTGAATTACCATGATATTCTTCAACTGTTGCTAAGTATTGAGCTATTTTAGTCACTTTAAATGAATGTGCTGCAACATTATGCTCAAAATATTTGAATTTTCCTGGCAATCTTATTAATTTTTCAAGATCAGATAAACGTTTAAAGTATTGATGAACCCCCATAATACGGTTATACCTCCTTATATTATTAAATAGAAATTATACTTGTATTTATTATATCAATCAATCGTTTAGTAAAAATTTTTAATTGTGATAATTTCGTAACTTTTATTTCTTCTTTTAAATAATACATTGCATTATTAATAACTAAAAAACATCAACAAAACATAAGCTTTGTTGATGTTTTAACATTATAAATCCTTTGAAAAATTTAATGTATAAAATTATAAATAGACGAATTATAAATTGTTCTATTTGTAACATCATTGAAATGACCATTCCAATTCATTTCTGAAACGTAAAACGAACCATCATTATTCACACGTTCTACGATACCTACGTGACCATAGTAACCCGCTGATGTTTGGAAAACCGCTCCTACTTCAGGACGATGATCGACCACTAAACCAGCATTTCTAGCTGAGCTTGCCCAATTATTTGCATTTCCCCAATAGCTCCCTACTGAACGTCCTAATTGTTGTCTACGATCAAATGCATAATATGTACAGTTACCAAAATAATAATGATTACCTTGGTTATTTAAAGCGCTATTATTATAATATACTGGTGCACTGACTGTTTCTGTATTGTCATTACTACTAGTAACATATGATGGAGACGCTACATACGGCGTAGTTTCAGCGCTATTATAACTTAATGGTGCAGTTTCACTTGAATAAGGCGTAGCATATACCCTACTATCACTTATCAAGTGACTTTCTAATGTTGCTGAACCTTTGTCACTTACTGCGATTAAATCACCAGGATGAATTAACGGTTTTACTCCTGGATTAAATGCATATAATTCATCTAATGTTAAATGATGAGCTTTCGCAATTTTGTTTAATGTATCACCAGATTTAACTTCAACAATATCTTTATCAGGTACAACTATTGAAACATCTTTTTCAACTTCATCATTACCTATATGATTTAATTTTTTTATCTCATCTGCAGTTGTAGAAAATTGTTGTGCCACTGCTTCTACATTTGTTTTTTCTTTAACAATGTGTGTTTGTTGTGCATGTGCTAACGTATTTAAACCTGTAATTGCTGCAATTGAAGCAAATGTTACAGTTATTGATTTTTTTAACATGTTGTCATTCCTTTGCTGTAGTGTATTCTTGTTCATTAATACTTTAGCATAAACAACATTAAAAAAGAGGAATGTTAAAACCTTGTAATATAAAGGTTAAATAACACTCCTAAATTAGTTTAAATTGATTAAATTAGTAATATTACAAGTCACGAATTACATTTTAAAGTTAGATTTATTTAGATTTTAAAATTTTATTTTTTATTAATAAACAACTCAATCAATCATTTTGTGACATCGTTTGTCGTAAATAAGCTTCTATAAATGGCGCAATATCTCCATCCATTACTGCATCTACCTTAGCAGTTTCTTCATTTGTACGATGATCTTTTACCATAGAATATGGATGGAATACATACGAACGAATTTGACTACCCCATCCTATTTCTTTTTGTTCACCACGAATTTCTGCCATTTCACGTTCTTGCTCTTCTAACTTCAATTGATATAATTTAGATTTCAACATTTTCATTGCAGCTTCACGGTTCTTGATTTGAGAACGTTCATTTTGGTTGTTCACTACAATTCCAGTTGGATGGTGAGTAATACGGATTGCAGACTCTGTTTTATTGATATGTTGTCCACCTGCACCTGATGCTCTAAATGTATCTACTGTAATGTCATCAGGATTAATTTCTATTTCTATTTCATCATTATCAAATTCTGGTATAACATCACAAGAAGCAAATGACGTATGGCGTCTTCCAGATGAATCAAAAGGTGAAATTCTTACAAGTCGATGTACTCCTTTTTCTGCTTTTAAGTAACCGTAGGCATTATGACCTTTAATCAATAATGTGACGCTTTTTACTCCCGCTTCATCACCTGGTAAATAATCGATGGTTTCTACTTTAAAACCTTGTTGTTCACCATATCTTTGGTACATTCTTAATAACATGCTAGCCCAGTCTTGAGATTCGGTCCCTCCAGCACCAGGATGCAACTCTAAAATAGCATTATTTGCATCATGTGGGCCATCTAATAATAATTGTAATTCAAACTGATCGATTTGTTCTCTGAATGTTACAATATCTTGTTCTAAATCTTCTTTGATTTCATCATCATATTCCTCTTGAAGTAATTCCCATGTTGCATCCATATCTTCTAATTTATGGTTGAGTTCATAGTAACCATTAACTATCGATTTTAATGCATTATTTTTATCAATAACATCTTGAGCTTTATTTTGGTTATCCCAAAAGTCCGGTTCTGTCATCATTTCTTCATATTCTTGAATATTTGTTTCTTTATTTTCTAAGTCAAAGAGACCCCCTAATTTGTTCTAAATCATTATTATATTCATCAATATTACGTTTGATTTCTGATAATTCCACTATATATGTCTCCTTTATTTATAAATTCTTTAAATAAAATACGAGATCGTGACAAAAGCTTTTAAATGATAAGCAATATACGTCTCGATCTCGCCTAATTATAATTACTTGATATTAATCTTCTTTACCATGGCAATTTTTATATTTTTTACCACTACCACAAGGACAAGGATCATTACGTCCAATTTTTTCACCTTTTACAATAGGCTGTTTTTTTGCTTTTTCTTTGCCATCTTCAGCAGATACGTGTTGTGCCTTACCAAAATCTGTTGTTTTTTCACGTTCAACTTGTTCGTCTACTTGAATAACAGATTTTAATATATATTTAGACGTATCTTCTTCAATAGCTTGCATCATTAAGTCAAATAACTCGTGTCCTTCATTTTGGTAATCACGAAGTGGATTTTGTTGTGCATATGAACGTAAGTGTATACCTTGGCGTAACTGATCCATTGTATCAATATGGTCAGTCCAATGAGTATCAATAGAACGTAATAAAATCATACGTTCAAATTCAGGCATTTGATCTCCAATTTTTTCTTTTTGGATTTCATAACCTTTTTCAATTTTAGCCCATACCACTTCAAAAATATCTTCAGAATCTTTACCTTTAATTTCTTCTTCAGTTAATTCTCCTTCTTGAATAAACACATCATTAACATAATTTATAAATGGTCCATAATCAGGATTATCATCTTCATCGTTAATATAGTAGTTAATCGCTCTCTGTAAAGTAGTACGCATCATCGCAATAACAATTTCTGAACTATCTTCTGAATCTATAATGCTATTACGTTCATTATAAATAATTTCACGTTGTTTACGTAATACTTCATCATACTCGAGAATACGTTTACGTGCATCAAAGTTATTTCCTTCAACACGTTTTTGAGCTGATTCAACTGCGCGTGAAACCATTTTAGATTCTATTGGCGTTGAATCATCCATACCTAAACGATTCATCATTTTTTGAAGTCTTTCAGAACCAAAACGAACCATTAATTCATCTTGTAATGATAAGTAGAAACGACTATCCCCTTTATCTCCTTGACGACCTGAACGACCACGTAATTGATCATCAATACGACGAGATTCATGTCGTTCAGTACCTATTACGGCAAGGCCACCTATTTCTTCTACGCCTTCACCTAATTTAATGTCTGTTCCACGTCCAGCCATATTAGTAGCAATAGTAACTGCACCTTTTTGTCCTGCATTTGCTACAATTTCAGCTTCTCTTTCATGATTCTTCGCATTTAATACATCATGACGTATACCGCGTTTTTTCAATAAATTTGAAATGTATTCACTTGTTTCTACTGCAACAGTACCTAATAAAACTGGTTGTCCTTGTTTATGTTTTTCAACTACATCGTCTACAACTGCATCAAATTTTCCTTTTTGACTAATATAAATTAAATCAGACTTATCTTGACGTTGAACAGGTTTGTTCGTTGGAATTTGAGTTACTGTCATATTATAGATATTACGGAACTCTTCTTCTTCAGTTTTAGCAGTACCAGTCATTCCAGCTAATTTATTATACATACGGAAGTAGTTTTGGAAAGTAATTGAAGCCATTGTTTTAGATTCATTTTGAATTTTCACGCCTTCTTTAGCTTCAATAGCTTGATGCAATCCTTCAGAAAAACGACGTCCCGGCATTGTACGACCAGTGAATTGATCTACAATTAATACTTCTCCATCTACGACCATATAATCGACATCGCGTTGTAAAGTAACATGTGCTCTTAAAGCAGTATTAATATGACTAATAATATCTACATTTTGAACATCATATAAATTATCGATTTTAAACATTCGTTCTGCTTTATCTGCACCTTGTTCTGTTAAATGAACAGCTTTTGTTTTTTCATCATATTTATAATCTTCATCTGCTTTTAACATCTTAGCAAAAACATTCGCTTGAGTATAAAGAGACGTTGACTTTTCAGCTTCACCTGAAATAATTAACGGTGTTCTTGCTTCATCTATTAAAATAGAGTCAACCTCATCAATAATCGCAAAATGTAATGGTCTCATTACACGTTCTTCCGCATAATTCACCATATTATCTCTTAAGTAATCGAAGCCTAATTCATTATTTGTACTATAAGTAATGTCTTTTGCGTATGCTTCTCGTTTTTCTTCTGTAGATTTACTATTTAGATTTAAACCAACTGTTAAACCTAAAAACTCATATAATTCAGCCATTTCTTCACTTTGAACACTAGATAAGTATTCATTGACTGTAATAACATGAACACCTCGACCTGCTAAAGCATTTAAATACGTTGGCATTGTCGCAGTTAATGTTTTACCTTCACCAGTTCTCATTTCTGCAATATCACCTTTATGAATAGCAATACCACCCATAACCTGAACTTTATAAGGTGACATGTTAAATACACGTTTTGCACCTTCACGTACTAATGCAAATGCTTGCGGCAAAATTTTATCTAAATAGTCATTTTGTTTTTTTACATCTTCAATTGCTTGTGCTTCTTCTTGAAATTGTTTCGTTTTATTTCTGATTTCTTCGTCAGTTAAAATCGCTATTTTTTCCTCTAAAGCAAGTACTTCATCAGCTTTTTTACTTAAACGTTTCACTTCTTTCTTATTGCCGTCAACAATTTTTGATAAAAATCCCATTATGTTCGCTCCTTTAGCTAAAAAAACTGTTTGGCCTACAACAATTTATAATATCATTTATAAGTTCAAATTTATACTTAAATACTCATATAAATGATATGCTTAATTGTGTACAATAATTACTTTTATATTTATACTTTCTTTCTATTTTAAAAAACTTACTATCCCTTTAATTTTTAATTACCTCATTACATTAGCATAGCATGATTATACCGTCCATGAATAAGTGTAAAAGTAGCTAGTCGATAGTAGCTTCATACTTATTCTTCACATTGTACGATACATATAATATTTATTATTCTCTTCTAAATAATAAAAGTACCTGGGACATCAACTTGTCTCAGGTACCTTTAAACAAGGAAGTAGTCATTGACTGAATTGAACACGTGCTTATGTCATGTATTTTCAATTCTAGTCATAGTTCCTCATACTTAACTTTCGTAAAGAACGTCTACATTCAACTATTCAGTTGTTTCAATCAGACCATATTTACCATCTTTACGTCGATACACAATACTTGTACCATCTGTTTCACGATCTGTAAAAATGTAAAAATCATGCCCTAATAAATCCATTTGTAATACTGCTTCTTCAGAATCCATTGGTTTTAAACTAAACTGTTTAGAACGAATAATTTCTATTTCATTCTCATTTGATGATTCTGAAGTATCTTCCACATCCTCATTCACTACTGTTTGTTGCTCAGCAATAAATGGTTCTTGTTCTCCATTATCTCTATTCTTACGATTCACACGCGTTTTGTATTTACGAACTTGACGTTCTAATTTGCTTGTAACTAAATCAATTCCTGCGTATAAATCGTCGTGTCGTTCTTCAGCTCTCAATGTAACATTTTTCAAAGGAATTGTTACCTCGATTTTAGTAGCTGAATTTTGATACGTTTTAACTTTTACATGTGCAACTGCATTTGGCACATTATTAAAATAACGTTCAAGTTTACCAATTTTTTCCTCAATATAGTTGCGAATAGCATCTGTAATAGTGAGGTTATCTCCATGAATTTCAAATCTAATCATAGTTATCTCTCCTTTAACCTCTAATATTGGTAATTCTTACTATTATAATATCATGTTTAAGTCATCTTGAAAACGCAAACACTTTGAATTTTCTGACTTTTTTATTACATAATACACTTCCAGCATAATGAACTGTCAAACCTGTAGTATAGATATCATCAATCAGTAAAATATTTTTATTTGTAATATCTATATTTTCTTTAAGATAGAACGGATTGTCAGCTTTAAATCGTTCTTTTTTTCCAAGTCTTGATTGCTTAGGTCGTGAACGTGTGCCTAATAATTCTATATAGCTTATACCCATTTTGTCCAAAACAGTGGTTACTGGATTAAACGTTCGATGTTCATCTCTTTTATAAGGGGATGGAATAGGGACAATATAATCGTATGACGTTTTAGGCAATGTTAACTTTGAAGCTAAAACCTCAGCTAAATAATAATCTTTCATAAATTTGTAATGATGAATCGTTTCTTTCATTATTCCATCATATTTATAATCACAATACAGTTGTGACATTAGCGTAAATTGCTGATTGAGACATTTACAGTCTAAACATTCATCACCTGTATTTATTTTATAATTAAGGCATCTTGTACATCTTTTTTCATCATTGATATCAAGCTTAATGGCTTGCCATTGTTTTTTGCATGTTTCACAAAATTGTTGTGGTGGTTTATAAAAATTAAATATAGATAACTCTTCGTGAATAGAAGTAGCACACTGAATACATTTATTCATCGATCCACCCTCTTTGAATCCCTAATTTATTCATTCTTGTAATATCTTTTTTAGCCATCAACATTGATATACTCACACCTTCATGAAGAAATAATACCATTCCTGTGGGAGCTTCTTGTTTACGTCCAACTCTTCCAGCAATTTGTACTAATGCAGCCTTTTCAAATGTATCTGCATTAATTACGATAACGTCTAATTGAGCCATAGTAAATCCACGTTCTAAAATTGTTGTTGTAAAAACAATTCGATGTTTTCCTTCACGAAGTGCTTTCACTTTTTCAAAACGTAAAGCATCTTCACTTGAAATACATATCAAATCTGAAAATATTTTTTTATAGTATTCGGATATCTTAATCATCTTTTCTATATTATTAAAAAATACTAACGTAAATCTTTTATGTTCAATCTGATTTAATAACATATACTTTAAAAAACTTTGAGTACGATTCATATTTAATTTAAAATATTTAAATTTTGGAACTGGTAATGGGTGTCTATGAAAGCGAGCAGGTAACTGTATAATGCGATGTTTTGGTATTTGACGCAGTAAATGTCTAGGTGGCGTTGCAGTCATATAAATCAATGTAGATAGCGGTTTAGCCGCTTGTTTAATAGCATTTTGTAGATGATGATCCATAGGCAGCGGAAATGCATCAACTTCATCTACAAAAATAACTTCAAAGTGATTTTTAAATCGATATAGTTGATGGATAGTACAAATTACAAAATGTCCGTTATATTGTTGTTTACTTGATTGATGCAATACGTCAATATCTTCTTTCAAAAAAACTTCTTTAATACGCTGGCTAATCTCTACTACTACATCTACTCTTGGAGAGATGATTGCTACATTAAATCCTCTTTTACGTGATAAGCTAATACCCTCATATATCATCTCTGTTTTTCCTGCACCAGTTACCGCATATAATAATAAGTCTTCACAGTTTTCTATAGCAGATAAGATTTTTTCAGATGCATAACATTGCTGTTCAGATAATTTAAAAGATAATGTATATAATCCCTCTGATTTAACATTTTTACTTTTAATGATTTTATATTCAGTAATATTATCCATTCTTCCTAGATGTATACATTGTCGACAATATATTACTTCTTTATTAAGAATAGAGGAAAAATATTGATAGAAATGAGCACTATCTTCATTACCACATTGAATACATCGATATCCTTTTGAACTCTTTACGATACCTAACGTTTTCTCACTGATTATTTCATCTTTTAATTCTATTTCTGAAGATACTAATCTTCCATAATATTTAATATTTCATCACTTCCTTATTAAAATAAAAAAAGTCTAATCGAAAAGGAGATGGGTACCTTAGCCCTCCATGTTCTCACTTTTAACGATTAGACCTTCATCTTATTCGATTACAATTTTTCTTGGGAAATATCCAACTCCGATTCCACCTGAACCTAAATGAGATGCAATGACTGGCCCATATTCACAATATTGAATATTAATGTTTGAATATTTCTCTTTTAATTTAGCACAAAAATCTTTACCCTCTTTTATTTTATCGCCATTAATCACAAACACTGTTACATCATTAATATTTTTCGCAATATCAAGTGCATGTTGTTCTATAGAATTATAAGCTCGCTTACGTGTACGTACTTTTTCTAAAGGATGAATTTTTCCATCTTCTTCAAACTTAAGCACTGGCTTCATTTGTAAAAGTGTTCCAATCCATGCTTGGGCACCAGTAATACGACCACTTTTTTGTAAGTTTTTTAAATCATCAACAAATAAGTATGCACCTGTATCTTTACGAATAGACGTTAATTCATCAATAATTTCGTTAGGGGTTGCTCCGTCTTCAATCAATTTTAATGTATAAATCACATAGCTGCCTTCAATCATAGAAGCTAATCTTGTATCAAATGTGTGGACTTGAATGCCATCTACCATTTCACCTGCTTGTGTTGCTGATGGATAACTACCACTAATCCCACTTGATAAATTAAAGACGATAACATCTGTATAACCTTTATCTCTTAATTCCTCATAGTTCTTTATCCATTCACCAATAGCTGGTTGACTTGTTGTAGGAATTGTTTTAGATGCGGCCATTTTTTTATAAAAAGATTCTTTTGAAAGATCTGGATGTTCAGTAAATGTTTCTCCATCATCAAATGTTACACTCAGTGGTGCAACTGGTATCTGATATTTTTCAATAATATGTTTTGGCAGATTCGCAGTAGAGTCTGTCATTACTGCAATTTTCATAATCGTCCTCCTCAATTATACTCAACAGTATTATAAATTATTTTAATAAAAAAGGAAATTCATAATCAATTATTTATCTAAAAGAAAACAAACGTGTATAATAAAATTCATATTAATCATATCGTGGAGGTATTTATCAATTGAGTGATCATGTTATTACTATAAAAAAAGAACATATTATTGAAAATACAATTAATAAATCTCGATTTATTGCTCATATCAAACCTGTTTTCTCAGAAGAAGAGGCTAAGATGTTTATAGAAGAAGTAAAACAAACTCATAAAGAAGCAACACATAATTGTTCTGCGTATACTGTTGGCAATCAAATGAATATACAAAAAGCCAACGATGATGGAGAACCAACAGGAACAGCAGGTATTCCTATGCTTGAAATATTAAAAAAACTGGATATTCACAATGCTTGTGTAGTAGTTACTCGGTATTTTGGTGGCATTAAACTTGGCGGTGGCGGATTAATTCGTGCATATAGTGGTGCAGTACGAGATGTGATTTACGATATCGGCCGTGTAGAATTAAGAAATGCTATTCCCACTACTGTTACCATTAATTATGACTTAACAGGTAAATTTGAGTATGAACTTGCTTCAACCTCTTTTTTTCTAAGAGACAAAGTTTACACTGATAAAGTGAGTTATAAGATTGATGTTGTAGAAACAGAATACGACTCATTTATCGAATTTTTAAACCGTAATACAGCAAGTCAATATGATTTAGAAAAAGATACACCTAAGCAATTACCTTTTGATATTGAAACAAATTAATTAAATTACAAAAGCCAGCAAACGCTTAAGATTGCTGGCTTTTGTAAATAAGTGAATAAAAGTATTATTTATGGTTTGTCTTATGGCGAGATGCATCGTCATTTTTTTTAGAAATTAAATTAAGAATAGGACGATAGCTATCATCTATTAAGCCAGTAAATTCAACGATGAGTTCAATTGTGATGACGATTAAGATAAACATTAGTAATACACCTAATGGTTGAGATAAATACAATATAATACTCGATAAACTAAACATAATCGCAATAGAGTATATCAGTAATACTGTTTGACGATGTGTATATCCTAATGCAAGAAGTTTATGATGTAAATGTGATTTATCTGCTTGCATAATGTGTTGACCATTTCTCACTCTTCTAATCATTGCAAATAAGGTATCAATAAATGGTATCGCTAAAATAACAATTGGGAAGAATAAAGAAATAAATGTGATGTTTTTAAAACCTAGTAAGGATAAAAAGCCAATAATAAATCCAATCATTAATGCTCCACTATCGCCTAAAAAGATTGAAGCAGGATGGAAATTAAAGAATAAGAAGCCAAGTAATGCGCCAATCAACAAGCTACAAATCATAATGATAAATACATTTCCTTGTAATATAGCTATGAAACCAATGGTAGTTAAACCAATAACTGACACACCTGATGCCAAACCATCTAAACCATCTATTAAATTTATTGCATTTGTTATTGCTACAATCCATATAATTGTAATCGGTATACTTAAAATACCAAAATGAATGGTTGGACCAATTGGAAAAGAAATAAAATCTATGGTAATCCCGTAAAAAACGACAACTGACGCTGCTATAATTTGTCCAATTAATTTTAAAATTGGCTTCAAATCATAAATATCATCAATGATGCCTACAAAATACATAATAATTAAACCAATTACCAAAGGTTTGACTGCTCTCTCTATGGGATGACCTAACCATAAACCAATAAGAAATGAAAGTAGTATGACAGTACCTCCCATGACTGATACTGGTTTTGTATGTACTTTTCTATAGTTAGGTCGATCTACTAAATTAAATTTAAAAGAAACCTTTATTATAATAGGTGTTATTATTAAACTGATTACCAATGTTACAACAATAAGTAATAAAGTATACATCAGTTCACCTTCAATATATTCCTGTTATTTTTTCATCTATACTATTTAAACAATTATTATTAATTTTTTAAATTAGACTATAGTAGTATATATACTTTTTCAATTTTATATATTATTAGTCTATTTATTTTCTTCGTAATAATCTATTCATTAAATAGACCACTTTTAATCATGTATCATAAACTAATTAAAATTAATTGTAAATTTTTTGTAAAGATACGTATTTTTTATATCATATCATTTTGTTATAAATTTGAACATGAAAGTCTATCTGAAATTCATAATATATATTTTATAACAAACAACTTAATGACAAATAGTAAGTTTTCACTTACAATTACTAATGGTTAATTTAAAGGAGTCGATCCCAATATGATTGAAGCAATTATTTACAATATTGCCGTTATGGTAGCTGGAATTTATTTATTCCATCGATTACAATATTCAGAAAATAAAATCGTGATATTTTCTAAAGGTTATGTCACAATTTTAATGACTTTGGTGGCATTACTATTAACAGCTTACCCTATTCCTTTTCATCATCAATATCTTATTCGCCTAACTTTCGTTCCGTTACTATTCCTTGGTCGCTATACAAACGTCGGTTACACTTTTATTGCCTCACTTATCATAAGTCTAGTGGATATATTTTTATTCGGAAATTCATTTTTTTATGGCGTCGTTCTTATTATAATAGGTATTATTGTTAGTTTAATTGGGCCGTTTCTTAAAAAAAATGATATTATTGCTTTAATTATTTTAAATGCTATCAGTATTGTTATTATTTTTGTTTTATCTATCTTCACCACTTTATATGATTTAACTGAATTAATTATACTTATACCTATTTCATTCGTACTAACGATTACTTCTGCTGTTACCTTTGTTGATATCTGGCATTTCTTTTCGCTTGTTACACGGTATGAAAACGAGGATAAGTATGATTATTTAACAGGTTTAGGTAATGTAAAAGAATTTGATAGACATTTAAATAAGATTTCTCAAAAAGCCGAAATAGAACATACTAGTCTCGCACTTTTACTCGTTGACATTGACGGATTTAAAGATGTTAATGATACATATACTCATAAAGCAGGAGACGCTGTACTAAAACAAATGTCTCAATTGCTTAAAAATTATGTACCACATCAATTTAAAATCTTCCGTAATGGCGGTGAAGAATTTTCTATTGTCATCTTCGATTATTCTTTAGATCAAAGTGTGAAACTTGCTGAAAATATTAGGATGGCAGTCGAAAAATCTTCGTTCCATTTACCTAATAAGGAAGTTATAAAACTATCTGTATCTATTGGCGTTGGTTATTTATCTCCAGATGAATATAAATCTCAACGTAAAGTATTTAAAGACGCCGATGATATGGTCCATGTAGCTAAAAAAGAAGGTCGTAATCAAGTAATGTTTAATCCTATAATTAAATTATAGACGTTACGATTTAATTTGAGATGGAACGTGGAATTCGAAATGAATTCTGTTGCATCTCTTTTTTATACTCTTTTAACATCTATATTATTTATTTGTTATTCTACTTTTAAAATGACTGGTTTAGTAATAAAGTATTAATACAAGCGAAGAATATTATAGATATACACGAAAATCATTATATATTTTAATTATTGTGGAGGTGCTTTTATGAATAATTCAATCACTATTATCGATGAAAATAAGGTGATTGATGTTGTATTAATAGCTGGTCGCATTCTCTTAGAATCTGGAGCTGAAACTTACCGTGTTGAAGACACTATGAATCGAATTGCTCACAGTTATGGTTTAAATGATACATATAGCTTTGTCACATCGACCGCTATCATTTTCTCACTTAATGATCGAACAAATACAAGGCTTATAAGAATTAGAGATCGTACTACAGATTTAGAAAAAATTGCTCTTACAAATAGTCTTTCTAGAAAGATTGCTAAAAATGAGCTAACCATTGATGAAGCTAAATCAGAACTGATTCATTTAAGTAAAGCTTCATTACAATATTCTTTTTTATTGAATTTTTTTGCTGCGGCAATTGCATGTGGCTTTTTCTTACTCATGTTTGGCGGTGTTGTTTCTGATTGCTGGATTGCTATTTTAGCTGGCGGCGCTGCGTTCTTAACTTTTAGCTTTGTCCAGCGTTTCATTCAAATTAAATTCTTTTCTGAATTTGTAGCATCAGCAGTAGTCATTACAATTGCTGTTACATTTACTAAACTAGGCATTGCTACAAATCAAAATATTATAACAATTTCTAGTGTTATGCCCTTAGTACCTGGAATTTTAATTTGTAACGCTATTAGAGATTTAATGGCTGGCGAGCTACTTGCTGGAATGTCTCGTGGTGTAGAAGCTGCACTAACATCATTCGCTATTGGTGCAGGCGTAGCGATTGTTTTATTAATTCTTTAAGAAAGGCTGTTTATGTATGTTATTTTATCTATTTCATTTTGTTATCAGTTTTATTTCGACGGTACTTTTTTCTATTATATTTAATGCTCCTAAACGACTTTTGCTTGCTTGTGGATTTGTCGGCGCCTTAGCTTGGACAATTTATCAATATACCGTAGATATGGATTTAGGAAAAGTTGGCGCTGCGTTTTTAGGTAGTTTAATTCTTGGTTTATTAAGTCATGTGATGAGTCGACGCTATAAAAGACCCGTGATTATCTTCATTGTGCCAGGTATAATCCCTCTTGTTCCTGGTGGTACAGCATATGAAGCAACACGATTTTTAGTATCTAATGACTATACTCATGCTGTGAATACATTTCTAGAGGTCACATTAATTTCTGGTTCAATTGCTTTTGGGATATTGGTAGCAGAAATTCTCTACTATATTTACACACGTATTAAGCAATTTTATGGTAAAATCAAAGGAAAAACGTATAGAAAATCTTACAATATGAACAATAGAGTCTAAGGGGATGTTTCGTTATGAAAGTACAGATTATAGAT
This sequence comes from Staphylococcus sp. HMSC034C12, assembly GCF_001835895.1. Lineage (NCBI taxonomy): Bacteria > Bacillati > Bacillota > Bacilli > Caryophanales > Staphylococcaceae > Staphylococcus > Staphylococcus sp. HMSC034C12. The sequence goes on from NZ_KV826319.1 coordinate 28,934, forward strand.
AGATTATCAAGATATGTAAAAATAGATACACAATCAAATCCCGAATCGAAATCGACGCCTTCTACTGAAAAACAATGGGATTTATTACATTTATTACAAAAAGAACTGCAAGACTTTGGATTAGAAACAGAATTGGATAATAATGGTTATCTGTTTGCCACTTTAGAAAGTAACATAGAAAAAGAAGTTCCTACGGTCGGTTTCTTAGCACATGTAGATACCTCACCAGATTTTAATGCGACAAATGTTAATCCTCAGATTATAGAAGATTATAATGGTCAACCTATTAAATTAGGTCAAACAAATCGAGTATTAAGTCAAGATGTATTTCCAGAACTTAAAAAATTAGAAGGTCACACTCTAATGATTACAGATGGTACATCTTTACTCGGTGCCGATGATAAAGCAGGTGTTGTAGAAATTATGGAAGCAGTAAAATACTTGCAGACCCATCCAGAAATTAAACATGGTCGCATACGTATAGCTTTTACACCTGATGAAGAAATAGGACGTGGTCCTCACAAGTTTAATGTGGAACGCTTTAATGCCGATTTTGCCTATACTATGGATGGCAGTGAATTTGGAGAATTACAATTCGAAAGTTTTAATGCAGCAGAAGCAACAATCACTGCCCATGGTGTAAATGTTCATCCTGGTTCTGCAAAAAACGTAATGGTTAATGCTATTGGATTAGTACATCAATTCCATAGTCTACTACCTGCTAATGAAGTACCAGAACGTACAGAAGGTTATGAAGGATTCTATCATTTAATGAAAATAGAAGGAACAGTTGAAAAAGCTTCTTTACAATATATTATAAGAGATCACGATAGAAAATCTTTTGAACTTAAAAAGAAAAAACTTTTAGAAATTCGTGATGATATTAATATTCATTATGAAGGTTATCCAGTAAAAGTAGATATCGAAGACCAATACTATAATATGGCTGAACAAATTAAGCCACATCCGTATATTATTGATATTCCTAAAAAAGTATTTGCAGATTTAGAGATAAAACCAAATACTGCGCCTATACGCGGTGGTACTGATGGTTCTCAGCTTTCATTTAAAGGTTTACCTACACCTAATATTTTTACAGGATGTGGAAACTTCCATGGTCCATTTGAATATGCTTCTATCGATGTAATGGAAAAAGCAGTACAAGTGATTATTGGTATTGCTCAAGAAGTAACACAATATGAAAAATAATAAATAAAAAAAGTTTAGTTCATTCTTTGAACTAAACTTTTTTATTTATTTTATTCCCTTAGCTGTAGTTTTTAATAATCGTAAAGCTTGAACTGTATAATGTCTAATTTGAAGACCCATTTTAAAATCTGTGTATGTTTTCGGCATTTCAATAAATGTGTTAAACATGGCTGTTACGCGATGATGATTAAATATATCAAACTTATCATTAGTCGCACAAATTGCAATAGATGGTTTGTGATATTTTTCTGTAAGTTCCGCAATAGTCAATGTGGTTGTTTCAAGCATATGATCTTCTTCTTTTAAACCCTCTCCAAAGATAATTAAATCTGCCTGAGATACTAACTCATCTAAATGTGTAATTTGATTTACTAGTTCATGACTTGTTAAAATTTCTGTGTTGTATAATGCTTTCAACACCGCAGCAATACCGCCACCGGCTCCGCCACGTTCAATAGGCCCTAAAGCAATATGTAATTCATTTTTCATAATCTCATTTAAGTACCACATTAAATTATCAATTTCCACTGCTTTTTTGTGTGGAATTTGATGGTTATAGCTTAATTTCATAATTTCACTATTTTTTCCATACAACTTACTAGAAAAATCCGTCATCACTTGTAGTCTGACATTTTCCAATGTACTAGGCAGTCCAGAAATGTCAATATGACGAATGAACTTAATCATTTGTGCGCCTTCTCGTGCGTCAAGTTCTCTATTTTCATCATCATAAAATTTAGCTCCTAAAGCTTGTAGCATCCCTACGCCACCATCAAAACTATCCATACCACCTAAAGATATAATAATATGATCTGTGTCCTTGTTTAATGCATCTAAAATAACTTCTCCTAACCCAAAACTAGTACGTTGTTCAATTGCTTTATGACCTTTTGAAAATAAATTACTTTCAATAATTACAGTACCTTCTTCAGTTTGTCCATATATTGTTTCAATCTCATTCATATCGGCATCATGAACATTCACTTTATATTTTGTACCTGATTGCCAAAGAAATACTGAATTTAATAATTCATGACGTCCGTTAAATAAAGGTACCTGTACAATATCTGCATGATCAATTTGACTTGCTATTGCCTCTTCCACATAACGATTCGCTTGATAACTCGAAATAATACCGTTAAATTCATCCATGGCTACTAAAATTTTCATTCTATTTTCACCTCATGCCACTTTCTATCTTTCTTAAATTCATACGTTATAACTTCACTTTCACATTATACATAGGTTCATCGCATATTTCATTTTTTACATTTTATAAATATAAAAGTCATTTAAAGTGATAAAAATGTAGATATAATAAAGAGCTGGTAACAAAAAATGTACCAGACTCTTAAATCGATATATTTATCTTTCTTACTCTTCAGCTTGTGCTAATGTAGATACATTAATATCACTGTGACTTGCATTCCATACAGCTTTTCCATCTACAAAATAAAAAGCTTGTGGTGATTCATGTTTCACATTTGTCTTTTCAGCAATATAATCAGAAAGTTTTCTTTCTTCTTGAACTACTAGATAATATCCATCTATGTCTCTTTCATATAAAAACTTATTAAATTGATCAAATGCTGCAGCTGAAATTGGACATGTGTCACTATGTTTTAATACAAATACATCGTTATGTTCTTCTAATACTTGTTCAAACTGGTCAATCGAACTCAGCTTTATAGCCATTCTATTCACCTCTAAATTTTTTAACTTTGTCCCTTTTTTTAAATTAAACTTCTCAATGGCTACAATTATACACATTTCATCATATAATGTTAACCAAAAATTTAAATTTAGGTTTTATTCGTTTTGCTGTACTTTTTCTAATTCTGTATTAAAGTTGTAATTTCCCTTACTTAAATCTTTACCCGTTTTAGGTAGTTTCTCAACATTAATTTTTGAAAGTTGATCTTCAATCTTAATAGTTGTTTCACGTGTCTCATAATAATCAAGTAAATTATAGTACATTTCTATCGCATTTTTACGAGCATTGTTTAAATGTGAATCTGTAATATTAGTCTGATTTAAATCTTTAATCTGTTTTTGTATCAGTGGTTTTATATGCTCATTAATTGCTTTTGAAGTAGGATAATTATCCTTTTCTAAATATTTTTGAGCAGTTTTTCGTAAATTACGATTATTGTTTTCAATTTTAGATTTTAATAGATGTGCATTTTCTTGATTATTTGTTTTACGTATATCTTTTTCTACTAGTGCTCTATTTATTTCAAATGAATGTGTATAATTTAGAATTTTTTCATTTTCCACAACTGATTGATTATATAAATCTACAAATGATTTAATTTCATTTATAGATTGATGTTGATTACTCACATGATTTAAATAATCTTTCTTTAATTGACGAGTTTTATTTGTCTTAGCCGGAAGATGTTTAGCTTCTTTTTCATACTCTTTAAACTCAGGCACTAAACGGTGATTTATATTTTTCTGTAGTCGTTCAAATGACTTTTTATTTTTATCTGTTGTATCGGTTTTACTTATATCATTTAAACGGTTCAGCTCTAATTGATTCATCACTTTTTCCACGCTTTTTTGCTTGGTCTCTACTTTAGATAGGTGTTGTTTGAAGCGATTTAAATCTTCGTTATTATTCTGACCACAACCAGAAAGTATCAAACAGTATAGTGAACATAATGAAAGTATTATTAATTTTTTCATTTTTGCACTCCTAACACCCGTATTATACATAAAGTTATTTATATTGAAAATAAATTATGTTATAGTATTTCAGAATTTGTATAATAATTTAATTGAAGGAGTTACACATGTATGCATCTGTTCAATCATTTATAAATTGTTCCAACGGCAATGATTATCATCAGTTGTACGAAGACACTAAAGCTCTGTTATTTAACTTGTTAGATTCTCCAGTAAAATTTACACAACATATCGGAGGAACAAAACATTTTTCTTATCCCACAGAACCGATTTTAGATGTTTTAGTTGGAGTCAACAATCTCCATGATATTACATCTCTTGATGAAAAGAGATTGAATTATGTAGGCTTTTATCGATTACACCACCCTTATAAAAAGAAAGTGATGATGGCAAAATTTGATAATATGATCAATCTTAAGCAAATAATACGATTACATATTATTCAAATAGATACGCCCTTATTCACTCAATATTTAGCTATAGATCACGTACTGTCTACACAAAAACACGTAGCACAGATGTTTTCTAATCAGAAAAATAAATTTATCAATCTAAACTCAACAATCCGATACTACGAAAACCAAAAACAGAAATTTTTTGATAATTTGTATCATACACTTTAATGATATACAAATTGTTTTAAACTCTTTTAGCAAAACATATGTAAAGTTGCTATAATAAAGTTTAGATTATAGAAGAGAAGAAAGGATGTACTTATGTTAGAACAAGAAGACATCTTAAAAGATTTAAAATCTTTAGTACCTGACAATATTATTAAAGTTAATGAACCGTTAAAACGTTATACATACACGAAAACTGGTGGAAATGCAGATTTTTACCTTTCACCTACTGAAAATGAGCAAGTACAAACTATCGTACGTTATGCTCATGAACATCAATTACCTGTTACATATTTAGGGAATGGTTCAAATATTATTATTCGCGAAGGCGGTATCAGAGGTATTGTGATTAGTCTATTATCTCTTAATCATATTAATGTCTCAGATGATGCAATTATAGCAGGAAGCGGTGCAGCAATTATAGATGTATCAAGAGCGGCAAGAGATCACGTTCTTACCGGCTTAGAATTTGCTTGTGGCATTCCTGGTTCTGTTGGTGGTGCTGTTTATATGAATGCAGGCGCCTATGGAGGAGAAATTAAAGATTGCATCGATTATGCTTTATGTGTAAATGAACACGGCGATTTGATACAACTTACTAAAGAACAATTACATTTAGACTATAGAAACAGTGTCGTTCAAAAACAACATTTAGTAGTTCTTGAAGCAGCATTTACTTTAGAACCAGGTAACTTGAACGAGATTCAAGCTAAAATGGATGATCTTACAGAACGTCGTGAATCTAAACAACCACTTGAATATCCTTCATGCGGTAGTGTATTCCAACGTCCTCCAGGTCATTTTGCTGGAAAATTAATTCAAGATTCAAATCTTCAAGGCCATCGTATTGGTGGCGTGGAAGTCTCAACTAAACATGCCGGATTTATGGTAAATGTCGATAATGGTACAGCAACAGATTATGAGAATTTAATTCATCACGTACAAAAAGTCGTGAAAGAAAAATTTGATGTTGAATTACATCGTGAAGTTCGAATCATTGGCGAATATCCAGAGTCAGAGTAAATTCTCAATGTTAGGAGATGTTAAACAATGCTAAAAGTTTATGGTTCTCTCGTAGACAATGAAACACGTTGTATTCACTATCATACATTTCTTGACATTATAGCGATTAAATTTAAATGTTGTGAAAAGTATTATCCTTGTTATCAATGTCATAACGAACATGAATCTCATAACATTCAGCGTTGGTCAGCAGAGGAATTTCATAAAAAGGCGATACTTTGTGGAGTTTGTCAAAATGAACTCTCTATTCATGAATACATGATGACTGAAACATGTCCAAATTGCCAAGCACATTTTAATTCACGTTGTAAATTTCACTATCATTTATATTTTGAAATTTAATACTTAAATTAAATGATATATAGAATAACATATAAAGACAAAGTATTTTGGCAAGACTCTTGAGGGAACAGGACAAACTAAAGACTACAGACTAAAGTTGTCCCCTAACAAATCGAGCCAACCATACGAAGTATTGTAAATAAAGAAGCCAGTAAATGAATTTATAATAAACTCATTTACTGGCTATTTTTCTAGGATGTATGTCCCACTCTTTTATTTATTCTAAACTTAATATCCTAGATTTATTTTTTAGTTTTATCAATTACTTTTTCTAATTCATCAATCTGTTTTACTGTTGTTGTTGTTGAGCCTGAAGCAAAATACCATAATTTAGGATCTAATTCATAAACATTGTTATTTTTAACTGCTGTTACATCTTTAATAACATCATTTTTTAATACTTGTTTAGCTGTCGATTTTCCACCCACAACTGACCCGCGATCCATTGCTAAAATGATATCTGGATCATGATTACTGATATATTCATTATTAATGTTTTGACCATGTGGACTTATTTTAACGTGTTTATCTGCTGGTTTAAAGCCTAGTGTATTAAATACCAAATCACCAAATCTTCCGCCTGGTCCGAATGTAGAAAGTTCTCCTTCATTAACTAAAAGATACATTACAGATTTATCGAAATTCTTAGTTTGTTTTTTCATATCTGAAATTTTTTGATCTAATTTTGTATTCATATCTTTTGCTTTATCTTCTTTGTTATAAATTTTACCTAGATTTTCTGTGTTCTTTTTCATATCTTTAATATAATGATCTTCACTTGCGCCTACATAGACAACTTTAGCTTTAGGCGCTGCTTTTTTAAACTCATCTAGATTTTTCTGAGTGGCTGCTCTACTTGAAATATAAATAACATCCGGTTTAGCTTCAGCTATTTTATCGAAATTTATTTCTTTTAAATTACCAGTATTAATATATTTATCCTTTTTAAATTCACTTAGAAAACTTGGTAAAGATTCATTATTTTCGCCTTTTGGTAAGCCTTTCACTTTATCAGCTACACCCATTTCTTTCAAAACATCTAATGCTCCATAATCTAGAACAACCGCGTTCTTAGGATTTTTAGGCACTTTCACAGTGTTACTAATTTTTTTATCCTCATTACTACTTTCGTCATTTCCACTTGCTGAAAAGCTATTTTTAATTGAAACTGTATCTTTTGAATCATTTTCATTATTTGATTTATTACCAGAATTATTACTACACGCTGATAATACTAAAGCTAAAGTTAAGACTAAAAATAAGACTGTTTTCTTCATATGTATTTCTCCTTTTATAAGTTAAATTTGGCACTCAATTTTTCAACTATTTTCTTTTATATTTTCTAAGCATCACCCCTTTAAATATAAAAATATTTATCTCATTTTAAAAGATAACCTCATCATAGTATAAACAAATACGTTGGCCTCTAATTTCTTCTACATGAACATCCATTTCATACAAATCTCTTAACACATTTGTTTCAATTATACTATCTTTTGGGCCAGATTTAACAATTTCACCTTTCTTTAGTGCAACAATGTAATCTGAATAACAAGATGCAAAATTAATATCGTGGAGTACAATAACAATCGTTTTATTTAAATCGCGACACAATGTTCGAAGTATCTGCATAATTTGAACTGAATGTTTCATATCTAAATTATTTAACGGTTCATCTAACAAAATGTATTCTGTATCTTGAGCAATTGTCATAGCAATATACGCACGTTGTCTTTGTCCTCCAGATAGTGTTTTTATATTTCTATCTTTGATTTCCCTTAGATGTAGTAAATCAATGGCATATGCAACTTTCTCATGATCTTCTTTTTTCATTCGACCTTTTGAATAAGGAAAACGCCCAAAATTTACAAGCTGTTCTACAGTGATATTCATATCAGTATGATTTGTTTGTTTTAAAATACTTAACTTTTTTGCTAATTCATCACTTTTATAATCATCAATTAATTTATTTTCAATATTAATTGTACCGTTCTGATATTCAAATAATCGACTTACTGCTGATAGAAGTGTACTTTTTCCTGCTCCATTTGGACCTATCAAAGAGGTTAACTTACCCTTTTGTATATCAACATTTATATCTTTCAAAATAGATTTACTCTGAATTTTTTTATCTAAATTTCTAATCTGAATCAATCTTCATTCCTCCTTTTAATAAGTAAGTATATGAAGTAAATACCTCCAACTAAATCTATAATAAGACTAAATTCAGTGGTAGCTTTAAACATATTTTCTATAATCCACTGAGCTATAAATAAACTAATCCAACTTATAAGAATCGTTGCGGGTAAAATATATTTATGTTCATATGTTTTCATGAATTCATGCGCTAAATTGACTGTTAATAATCCTAAAAATGTAACAGGACCTACTAAAGCAGTAGATATTGATACTAATAAAGCCACTAAAATTAATAAAAGTTTTGTCATTTTTTCATATGATACACCTAAGTTAATAGACTGATCTTTCCCTAGTAATAACACATCTAAATAAGGTCTTAATATAAAAGCAATTACAATTAAAATAATTAAAAGTATACTTGAAATAAGAACAAGTTTAGAATTAGAAGCGTCAAAACTTGCAAACATCGCACTTTGAACGGTTAAAAAGTCATCTGGATTCATAATAAGTTGAATAAATCCAGTGATACTACGGAAAAATGTTCCTAATACTACCCCAACAAGTAAAATAAAATAAACCGAAAAATGTCCTAATTTAAACATGCCTTGAAATAATACTAAAGAAAAAAGAACCATCACTACGAGAGTTAGAAGAAAATTCAAATAAGTATTTGTCACTACACTGGCTTGTGTACCTAATAAGAACACAGGCAAGACTTTAATAAATAAATAAACTGAGTCTAATCCCATAATTGAAGGAGTAAGTAATCTATTCGCAGTGATAGATTGGAAAATAACAACTGCCGTACTAATAGATCCACCAACAAGTAAAATTAAAACTAATTTTCTTATTCGACTTTCAAACTGATATTGAAAAATTTCAAAATCCAAACCTACTAGTAAGTAGAAAGCAGCCATGCAAATCGTAAAAAGAAAGAGAATTAATATTTTTTTATTAGCACTAATTTGCATAATTATTTCTACCTTTCATCAATAAAACTAAGAAAATAATCGTTCCAAATACTCCTATTGTTAAACCAATATTTATTTCATAAGGGTAAACAATTAATCTACCAATAATATCGGAAAACAATACAAATATAGAACCTAGCATTAATGTATGAGGTAATGCATTTTTCAAGTGGTCGCCTCTATACATTGAAATAATATTAGGAACAATTAAACCTAAAAATGGTAATGTTCCAACTGTCACGACAACTAATGCTGTCAATGTTGCAGTGATTAAAAGCGCAATATTTATAATTTGTTCATATTTAACACCTAAATTATGACTAAAATCTTTGCCCATTCCAGCAATCGTAAAGTGATTGGCAAATATATAAGCGATAATTAATAAAGGAATAGCTAAATATAAAATTTCATAACGGCCGCTTGTAATAACAGCAAAATTCCCATTCAACCAATTATTAATACTTTGTAGTGCATTCGTTCTTAATGCTATAAAAGTGGTAAAACTTGAAACAATGCCACCAATCATAATACCTAAGAGCGGGACAAAAATAACTTCTTTCACTTTTATAAAATTGATTAGTTTAACGAATAAAAATGTTCCTCCTAGGCTTAATGCAACTGCAAAAGTCAATTTGATCAATATATGACCTTTTGGGAAAAATATGAGTGAAAGTAATATTCCTAATTTTGCCCATTCCATTGTTCCAGCTGTAGTAGGACTTACAAATTTATTTTGCATCATCTGTTGCATAACTAGTCCTGCTAAAGCAAGAGAACTTCCAGATAAAAGAATACTTATAGTTCTAGGAATACGACTAGAAAATAAAATATTTTTCTGATTATCTGACAAATGAAAAAGATCAGTTATTGATAATTGACTTACGCCAATAAATAAAGAAAGTATACTTAATATCACTAAAATGATTAATAATGTATAACCTTTGAATAGAAACCTCATTCGTAATGCTCCTTAGTATATATACCATTTCCATTGAAAATGATTATCATTTAACTATATATTAAATTGTCATAATAAATTTTTCAATAGTAATACTAATATTCTTTTATTTTTTATAGAGAAATTAAAAAAACTAATTGCAGTGATGATTCTACAATTAGTTTTTCTAAAATTAGTTATTATTCTAATCTTCAAAAATAAAATCTTCGTCTTGTAAAGCTTCCACGTTAAGTGCTAATGTATAGCCGTCTCCTTTTACTGAGAAAAAGTCATGATTTTTTGTTGATGTATCTAATGCATTTTCAATAATAGGATTAAACTCTTTTTCTTCAAAATAAGGTTCAAATCCTAAGTTTGATAAAGCTTTATTCCCATTATATTGTACATAATTTAATACATCTTCAGTTAAACCGATATCATCATATAGCATATGTGTATATGAGACCTCATTTTTATATAGTTCTTCTAACAATTTATACATTTCTTTATCAGCTTTTTGCTTTTCATTTTCTGATAGCTCATTACGTAAACTTTGAGCATCTAAACCGGTAAAAACTCCATGAATTGATTCATCAAGTAAAATTTTTCTAATAATTTCACCAGAAGTTGTCATTTTTCCTTGACCCGCAAGATAAAGTGGATAATAGAAACCAGAATAGAACAAGAACGTTTCTAAGAAAACACTTGAAACTCTTGCCATATATTGATCAAAAATAGAGGCTTCTTTTCCCCAAAGTTTATGATAATTAGAGATAATTTTATCAGATTTATATTTTAAATGAGGCTCTTCAATTACCCAAGTATCTAATAGATAATTTGTTTCACTAGATGGAAGTAACGTTGTAAAAATATGTGAATAACTTTTAGCATGAATTTGTTCCATCATTTGCATAAATGAATAAACTGCTTTTTTACGTAAATCCGTTGTATGTAGCATAATTAATGGCATACCATCATCCGCTTGATGTGTATCTAATCCAGTTAAACCTGCTAAAGCACGTTTAAACGTATTTTTTTCATCCTCTGTTAGTGTCTTCCAACTTGCTATATCCTTTGAAACTTTAAATTCTGTTTCTACCCACATTTGTGAAATGTTTTGACGCCAAAACATATTTGTCATATCTTCTTGAGTATTCCAATTGACGGCCTTCATTAATAAAATCCTCCTCTATTTATTAACCATTACATTATTTAAGAGGATAAGATTAAAATGCTTCTCTATGAGAATAATTTAATCTTTCCTCTAAATATTTATTTCACTATTAATTAAATTGCACAACTTGTACATTCTTCAACACTTAATAATTTATTACGTGTATAGTATAAAGATTTCAATCCTTTGTGATGTGCGTATACGTATAATCGTGACAATTCACGTGTTGAAATTTCAGAATTAACATATAAAATTGTTGAAATCCCTTGGTCCACATGTGTTTGAATTGTTGAAATTAAATCTATAAGTTTCATTTGATCAGTATTAAATGCTGATTTATAGTACCACATTGTTTCAGGTGATAAGAAAGGCATTGGATAAAATGTTTCAGCATTTCCGTACGTACGTCGTTCAATTTGATCTACGATTGGCATGACCGAACTAGTTGCATTCTGAACATATGAAATACTTTGAGTTGGTGCAATAGCTAATCGATAAGCATGATATAAACCATATTCTTGTACTTGTTGTTGTAATAATTTCCAGTCTTCTGATGTAGGAATTTGCATATTAGCAAATAATTCTTTTACTTTTTCAAATTGTGGCACGAACTCTTGTGATGTATAAAAATCAAAATATTTGCCACTTGCATAATCTGATTTATCAAAATCTTGATATGCTTCTCCACGTTCTTTAGCAATTTCCATAGAACGTTCAATTGAATAATAGTTCATCATCATAAAGAAAATATTAGCAAAATCTTTGGCTTCTTCAGATTCATAGCCAATTTTATTTTTCGCTAAATAGCCATGTAAGTTCATTACACCTAAACCTACAGAATGTAACTCATTATTTGCTTTTTTCACACCTGGTGCATTTTGAATATTTGCTTCGTCACTTACTACTGTTAATGCATCCATTCCAGTATGTACTGAATCTCTGAATTTACCCGTTTCCATTACATTCACTATGTTCAATGAACCTAAATTACATGAAATATCACGTTTAATTTCATCTTCAATTCCATAGTCATTAATAATTGACGTTTCCTGTAATTGGAAAATTTCAGTACATAAATTACTCATTTTAATTTGACCAATATTTGAATTCGCATGTACTTTATTCGCATTATCTTTAAACATTAAATATGGATAGCCTGATTGCAGTTGTGTTTGAGCAATCATATTCAACATTTCTCGTGCATCTTTTTTCTTTTTAAGAACATTAGGATTAGCTACAAGTTCATCATAATATTTTTCAATATCAATATCGTCTAATGTCACTCCATATTCTTGTTTTACAGTATGAGGTGCAAACATATAAAAGTCTTTACCTTCTTTAGCTAAATCAAAGAATTTAGATGGAACAATAAGACCAGTGGAAATTGTTGATAGACGTAAGTCTTCATCGGCATTTACTTTTTTAGTATCTAAGAATTCTTCAACATCATAATGGAAAATGTTTAAATATACTGCTCCAGCTCCAGGACGTTGACCTAATTGATCAGCATAACTAAATCCACCCTCTAATGCTTTTGCTACAGGTAATACACCTTTAGCTACGCCTTTAATACCTTTAATTGCTTCACCACGTGCACGTAATTTAGATAAATTGATAGCCACGCCACCACCAATTTTACTTAATTGTTTAGCAGTAGAATCTATGAAATTAATTGAGTTTAGACTATCATCAACTTCTAGTAAAAAACATGAAACAAGCTCTCCACGACGTGCGCGTCCTGCATTTAAAAATGTAGGTGTAGCAGGTTGATAACGTTGTTCAATCATCGCTAAAATAAATTGTTTAGCTTGTTCTTTATTACCATCTGCTAAATATAGAGCAACTATGGCAACATGTTGATTATAGTCTTCTAAGTACTTAGATTTATCATTTGTTTTTAAAGCATAATCTTTATAAAATTTGCTTGCAGACATATAACTAGCAAATTCAAAATTAATAGATTTTGCGAATTCGATAATTTCTATTAAATCTTCTTCGCTATACTTCTTAAATACATTAAAGTAAAAATGATTATCTACTAAGTAATGTAAACGTTCAATTTCACTATCAAAGTAAATTGTTTTATCGCTAATTTCTTCTAAGTAAACGTTTAAAGCTTCTTGATCTTTCTCAAGATTAAAAAAGCCATTGTCTTTACGTTTAGTTACTTCATTGTTTAGTTCAATATGATTGTACTTTTTCTCGTCCATAATCTTCATTGAAATGCCCCACCTTATCTCTAAATTCGATAACATCTTTATTTGTACCTTGAACCTCAAATTTCATTAATAAAGGCACATGGTATGTTTCAGAAATTGTTCGACCTGCTTTCGCAAAGTTTTGTCCCCAGTTACGATTACCACTAGCAGCAACAGCACGTATATGGGCATGATTAACTTCTAGAAAAGACTGTACTTCCTTAGGAACTTCACCAAAACCAATTGTACCTGTAACTAAAATATAAGGTTCTTCTATTCTATCCTTACAATTGTCTTTATTGATTTCTAATACATTTTTAATTTCACTACGTTTTATAAATCTTCGTACATTTCCTGAAAAAGAGAAATAAACTACTTTCATAGGAACGCCCTCTTTCGACAATCTTATTAATTAAAAAGAAGTTCTCTTAGTCTTATAAGAAAACTTACTTTTAGAACGAATATCATTTCGTTAACTTAATCAAGTTAATACTACATATTGTGTTTCTAATTATTAATCTTTAAAAATCATTATTTATAAATCGTTCATGTAAATAGTGTAGATTCCGAAAAAACTAATCCAAATAAGTGTGAAATTGCTACTAAAATGAATTATTCATACAATCTTTCTATTTTCCTCAAACACAACATATTGTGTCTCAATTCAAAACCCAACACTATATTCTGTGTTTCATTATACATAAATGATACCCTAATTAAAAGTTAATATTTGATGTCAAATGTTCGTGAAATCGGTTAAAGGTGCATCATAGCTATATTAAAAACTAAGAAAATTTTATTTTAGTTTTTTTAAGGTATTTCACTTGATTTTTTGCCTACCATTACTAAACCTTATTCATTCGGGATTTCTAGTACATAAGAATGTAAATCATAATATATTGCTAACCATTTATTAAAAAAATAACTCATTTTTTATATTAAAAGCCGAATGAATTTCTATTTTACGAATTAAAAATTTAGAGTATATCTAACCATATTAAGAACGTATGTTCGTTATCATTATAATTTTTCTTTTTTATCTTTGCAAGTACTTATGCATCCACAAATAATTTATGCTAATATATAGACGTTAAATTTTTATAAATGAGGAGATATGCTTTGAATCCTAAGGTAAAAGGTATTATTGCTATTTTAATTTCTGCTATTGGTTTTAGCTTTATGTCTGTTTTTTTTAGACTAGCCGGAGACTTACCTGTATTTCAAAAATCTTTAGCAAGAAATTTGGTAGCCATGTTTATTCCATTATTTTTCATAATAAAATATAGGCAACCTATATTGGGTAAAATGAGTAGTCAACCCCTTTTAATGACTAGATCGACGTTAGGTCTTATAGGGGTATTACTAAATATTTACGCTATTGATCACATGGTGTTAAGTGATGCTGATACTTTAATGAAGCTTAACCCTTTTTGGACTATTTTATTAAGTTTAATATTTTTAAAAGAGAATATTAAAAGGTATCAAATTATAGCTATGTTAATTGCTATTTTTGGTATGTTATTCATTGTTAAACCAGAATTTTCTTCAACTATGTTCTCTTCTTTAGCCGGTTTATTCTCAGGTATCTTCGCTGCATCTGCATATACTTGTGTACGAGCATTAAGTAAACGTGAAGCACCTTATACTATTGTATTTTATTTTTCATTATTTTCAGTCATCGTTCTTATTCCATTCTCTATTGCAACATATGAACCGATGACAAAGTTACAAATTATATATTTATTAGGAGCTGGATTATCAGCGGCAGTAGGACAAATTGGTATTACATTAGCATATAGTTTTGCTCCAGCAAAAGACATTTCTATTTTTACGTATGCTTCTATATTATTTACTGCATTATTTGGCTTTATATTATTCGGAGAAACACCAGATTTCTATGCATTTATAGGTTATATCATCATTATTGGCGCTAGTTACTTTATGTTTGAAAAAGCACGTAGACAATCTAATACATCTAACAATTAGGAGGAAAATTATGACACAAGGTCGCAATAAAGAAGAATTACAAGATATTACATTATTAGGCAATCAAAATAATAAATATGAATTTGACTATACACCTCAAGTACTCGAAACTTTTGATAATAAACATCAAGGAAGAGATTATTTTGTAAAGTTTAATTGTCCAGAATTCACTTCTCTTTGCCCTATCACTGGACAACCCGATTTTGCTACAATTTATATTTCATATATACCAAATATAAAAATGGTAGAATCAAAATCACTAAAATTATATTTATTTAGTTTTAGAAATCATGGTGATTTTCACGAAGATTGTATGAATATTATCATGAATGACTTAATTGACTTAATGGATCCTCATTATATAGAAGTATGGGGTAAGTTCACGCCACGTGGAGGCATTTCAATAGATCCATATACAAATTATGGTCGTCCAAACTCTAAATATGAAAAGATGGCCGAACATCGTTTAATGAATCACGATATGTATCCTGAAAAAATAGACAATCGATAACATGTTTTTTAACTCCTTTTATTTTTACTAATGTAATATAAAAGGAGTCATTTTTATTCTAGATTTTTTTAATAAACTATTGCGATTTATTAAATTAAAGCGTATTTTAATATTATCGCTAAAATTTATAAAGATATAAGTTCATGAGCAATAAAAACTTTTATTTTTATAAGTTATTATATTTTATTTGACTGAAAATTCTAAAAATTTATATTTTTAAGAAATTCTTGTGAGATGTAATTGTACAATCTTATTTACATAGTAATCAGTCATATTAGGAAAGAAAGGAGTGGGATGTTAATGGCAACAAATAACTCCCATGAACAAACAATTCAATCAATACCACAGAAAGGATTTTTCGGTCATCCTAGAGGACTAGGTGTGCTCTTTTTCGTAGAGTTTTGGGAAAGATTCAGTTACTACGGTATGCGTGCGATGCTCATATTTTATATGTATTTCGCAATACACCAAAATGGATTAGGTATTGATCAAACTACAGCAATGTCGATTATGTCAGTATATGGAGCACTTATTTACATGTCTTCTATTCCTGGCGCATGGATTGCTGATAGAATTACAGGCACACGTGGTGCTACTTTATTAGGTGCTGTACTTATTATTATTGGACATATCTGTTTAAGTTTACCATTTGCTTTATTTGGTTTATTCTCATCAATGTTCTTTATTATTATCGGATCAGGTTTAATGAAACCTAATATTTCAAATATTGTAGGTCGTTTATATCCTGAAAATGATACACGTATTGATGCAGGTTTCGTTATTTTCTATATGTCTGTTAACTTAGGTGCATTAATTTCACCTATTATACTGCAACATTTTGTAGATATACGTAATTTCCATGGTGGCTTCCTTCTAGCAGCTATTGGTATGGCATTAGGTCTTGTTTGGTATTTGTTATTTAATAGAAAGAATTTAGGTAGTGTTGGAATGAAACCTACTAACCCACTATCTAAAGAAGAAAAGCGTAAATATGGAATGATTATCGGTATCATAGTAGCAATTGTGATTATCGTATTATTAGTTACATATTATACCCATACCCTTTCATTCGATTTAATTAGTAATACTGTATTAGTTCTTGGAGTAGCTTTACCAATCATTTACTTTACAACTATGCTTCGTAGTAAAGACGTTACCGATGTAGAACGTTCTCGAGTTAAAGCATTTATACCTTTATTTATTTTAGGTATGTTATTCTGGTCAATTCAAGAACAAGGTTCTAACGTTTTAAATATTTATGGTTTAGAACGTTCTGACATGCAACTCAACTTATTTGGTTGGACAACTCGATTTGGGGAAGCTTTGTTCCAATCTATCAATCCATTATTTATTTTATTATTTGCACCCGTTATTTCTATGATTTGGTTAAAAATGGGTAAAAAGCAACCTTCTTTAGCTATTAAATTTGGTATTGGTACATTACTAGCAGGTTTATCATACATTCTAATTGGATTAGTTGGTTTAGGTTATGGACATACACAATTCTCAGTTAACTGGGTTATTTTATCATATGTAATCTGTGTTATTGGGGAACTTTGTTTATCACCTACAGGTAATAGTGCTGCTGTTAAACTTGCACCTAAAGCATTTAATGCTCAAATGATGAGTGTATGGCTATTAACAAATGCTTCAGCACAAGCGATTAATGGTACATTAGTAAAATTAATTAAACCACTTGGTCAAACGAATTATTTTATTTTCTTAGGTACCGTTGCTATTGTTATTACTCTTATCATTTTAGTTTTCTCACCTAAGATTACAAAAGCTATGAAGGGTATTCACTAATTAAATACAAAATAGTAAAAAGTACTTCTAGTTATGACATCTAGAAGTATTTTTTTACTTATATATTTAAAATTATAAAATTCAGGGTAAATATTTATAATATCATTTTAAATGAAAGTAGGTTTAACTATGGAGCAACAGTATAATCATGGGGTATTATTTTACCATGAACATAGCGGGCTTAAAGATATATATGATGGATTGGGAGAAGTCGCTAAATCACTAACTCAGTTATGTAAGCATCTTTCAATACAATTAAGTGAAAATGAGGGTGACATTGAAAGATATTGTAAAGAAATAAAAGATCATACTTATAGTAATGATATTGATATCGTTTTTATATTGGGAGGAGACGGTACAGTTAACGAATTGATTAATGGTGTGATGAAATATGATCTAGATCTTCCTATAGGTATTATTCCAGGAGGAACATTTAATGATTTTACTAAAACATTAAACTTAAATCCTGACTTCAAAAAAGCTAGTGAGCAATTGTTGTCTTCACATATTGAGTCATATGATGTTATGAAAGTAAATGATAATTATGTACTTAACTTTGTCGGACTAGGACTTATTGTGCAAAATGCTGAAAATGTTCAAGAAGGACGTAAAGATATCTTTGGAAAATTAAGTTATGTTGGTTCTACTGTAAAAACACTCATGAATCCCGAACATTTTGACTATACATTGACAGTAGACGACAAAGAATATAAAGGAAATACGTCTATGCTAGTGATAGCAAATGGACCTAATATTGGTGGCAGTCGCATTCCACTTACAGATCTTTCTCCACAAGATGGAAAGTTAAATAGTTTTATATTTGAACAACAAAGTTTTAGTATTTTAAACGATATTTTCAAAAAAAGAGATAGCATGAATTGGAATGAAATTACCGAAGGAATTAATCATATTCCAGGTTCTCACATAACATTACGCACTGAACCAAATATGAAAGTAGATATTGATGGAGAAATTAATTTAGAAACACCTATCACCATTGATGTGTTACCTAAAGCAATCAATATCCTTACTTTTTCGAATGATGAGAAATAACAACTATATAATAATCAAAAGGTATGTATGAATGCTTCAAGCTTCATACATACCTTTTTACTTTAATTATTATTTAAAAACATTGCTTCTACATCTTTCCAGCCATTCACTCGTTTAAAACGTGTTTCATTTATATTATGTGCAGCCGTAAAGATAATAGGTTCTCCTTCAAAAATTTGAAGCTGACGAGGATTATCATCTATTAAATAATCTGTTTTAACAATATTTTTTCTTCCACAAAAAATAAAATGCTGTGGATCTAAAAATGGAAAATATTCTAGTAACCATTCATATTTATCATGAAATGAGGTGGGTACATCCATTGCTGCTGTAGCAATATATACATCATAATGCTCATTAAGTTTTTCTACCACCTCTTGAGCATGTGGTATCACTTTAAGATGTCTAAAAAACTCTGGCGCTCTTAAAATATCTCTTACTAACCCATCATGTTCAGGAATCACATGGTTTAATTTCTGACCATGTAACGATTCCATTGTAATTCCTAATTTAGTTTCAATATTAACTGCTTCAATAATTGCACCTAAAGTATCTGCTAATACTTCATCCATATCTATTGCTATAGATTTACGTGCCATGCTATCACTTCCTTAGTTATCTTTTGCACATTTTCAAAGTATAGCAAAAAACCTTTAATTCGTCATGAATCGCAATTAAAGGTTTTTCCTTAGTTTAATAATTAAATTGTTTTAATACTTCAATCATTTTATTATTTTGTTCTTCAAATCCAATTGTAATACGTACTCCATTAGGAAAAGGTCTAGTGATACAGCCAACGTTTAATAATTCATTATACAATGCTTGTGGCTTATCTGTTACTACAAATACAAAGTTCGTTTGACTAGGTAAAAAGTGTTTACTTTGTTCAATGTTATAGAACTTTTCACGTTCTTTTGCATTTTTTCTAGTAATCTCTTTTAAATAATCTTGATCTTCTAATGCTGCAATCGCTGCATATTCTGAAATTCGTGTCACATTAAATGGTGGACGAATGATATTCCATTTTTCAATGGCTTCATTTGTTGCCACAACATATCCTACACGTAAACCTGCTAATCCATATGCTTTAGAAAATGTTCTTAATAAAAATGCATTATCAAAGCGTTCTTGTAGTTTTAATGTATCAGGATAATCTTCAGCAGTGACGAATTCGAAATACGCTTCATCAATTAAGACTGGCACATGACTTGGAACACGTTCCAAAAATGACTCTAATTCATCATGACTAAAATATGTACCTGTAGGATTATTAGGATTACATAACCATACTAATGAGGTATCAGAATTAACCTCTTTTAAAATGCCTTCCAAATCAAATCCGCCATTTTTTAACGGTACTTTTACAACTTCAGCTGATTCAACAATCGCATTATGATAATATTGTCCAAAAGTAGCTTCACTTGTCACAATTTTATCTCCTGGTGTTAAAACTGCTCTAGAAATCATAAGTATTACTTCATCTAAACCTGCACCAAATAAAATTCGAGATTCATCAACATTTAAATGCTTACTAATTGCTTTTCGTAATGATGGAGAGCCTGTTTCCGGATAGTAGAATAACTCATCTAAGTGCGCTTCAATTGCTTCTTTTACACGAGGTGATGGTCCATATAAATTTTCATTCGATGCTAGTTTATATAACTCACCTTCTATACCAAATTTTTCTTTAAGTGCTTGCGGTGATAACCCAGGTTGATATGCCGATAATTGTTGTAATTGTTTTTTCATTTATGATCACTCCTATATAAATTAAGTTACTTTCCTTTTTCACTTATTAATTAAAATAGTACCATAAATTATCGATTTATACTTTATGTGTTAAAAAGAGGCTGGGACATAATTCCTAACAAAATA
>NZ_KV826320.1:0-18325 GCF_001835895.1 Staphylococcus sp. HMSC034C12
ACTTATCTAGATACTTTATGTCCCGGACTCTTTATTAATATGACAAATGTCATTTGAAAATAGTGACATTTTTATCTGAAATTATAACTTGTTTGTTGATAAATTATTTATATTAACAAAAGGAAGTGATGAGTTATGATTCAAATTCGACATTTATCCAAAAAATATAATGGAAAAACAGTATTGAAAAATATATCACTAAATATAGAAAAGGGTATGAGTACTGCATTAATAGGAAAAAATGGAGCCGGAAAATCAACTTTAATTAATATTTTAATTAATCATTTGAAAGCAGAAACGGGAGAAATTATAGATATAGATCATTTATTAAATTTAAATCATATTGGTGTATTATTTCAAAAAACGTCTTTTCCTAGGTTAATAAAAGTAAAAGAATTATATAAATTATTTTGTCAACTATACAAGGATGCAATTTCGATAGATGAATTTAAAAAAATTACAAAATTGAATGATAGCCAATTGAATCTGTATGCAAATCACTTATCTGGTGGACAACAACGAATATTAGATTTTGGGTTATGTTTAATAGGAAAACCAAAGCTTCTCATTTTAGATGAACCTACTGCAGCTATGGATGTTGAAATGCGAGAACATTTCTGGACAATGATAGGGAAATTAAAAAAAGAAAATGTATCTATTTTTTATACTTCTCATTATATTGAAGAAGTAGAACGAATGGCAGATAAAGTTATATTTCTTGATCAAGGCATTATTAAGTTAAATGATTCACCTAGAAATATATTAACCAACCAACAATATTCAATAATTAAAGTACCAAATACAGTAGACAATAATTTACAGAATTTAACAAATTATTTTGATGTAAAAATTGAAGATACTATTTTAAAAATTAAAACATCTGATGTTAAGAAAGTAATATATTATTTGGAAAAATTAAATATAAATTTAAATGACATGACTATTGAAAAGCAAACATTGTTAGAAACAATTTTATTTGCTGATGTAAAAGAGGGAGGGACTAAAAATGAATAATATCGCTTTATTAAAAACAGAATTTAAAATTATTTTTCGAAAGAAACTAACAACATTCTTATCAATCATATTACCGGTAGGCTTTTATTTATTATTTACTTCTTTACTAGACTTACCAGAAGAGGCGAAACAGCAGTTCTATAAAGAATATATGTATAGTATGACAGTGTTTAGCTTGATGAGTTTTTGTTTAATGCAATTTCCTATAGAGATTATTGAAGAAAGAAACACAGGTTGGTTTAAACGATTAATGGTAACGCCTTTATCTAGTAAAACCTATTTTACTACTAAAATGATAAAAACAATATTGTTATTTTTATTGGCTATTATTTTGATTTTTACTGTTGCTCATCTATATAAACACGTAAATATGAGTATACAACAATGGTTGCTTTCAGGTGTTTCATTATGGATAGGTGCAAGTTTATTTTTAACATTAGGACTAATCATTGCTCAATTTAATGAAACACAAAAAGCAAGTAGTTTAGCCAATATAGTTAATATGGTATTAGCGATATTAGGAGGATTGTGGTTTCCAATTCAAACATTTCCGAGTTGGTTACAAAGAATTTCAAATATTACTCCAACATATCATTTGAAAAATTTTGCATTAGAATTAGCTAAAAATCAAGGTTTAAATATTACTTCATTATTTATTTTAATTGTATATAGTATACTATTTTTAATTATTACAGTGTGGATCAATCACAGAAAAGAAGTGAGTTAGATGAAAAAAAGAAAATGGAGCGTTAGATTAGGAGAGCTGTCTACGCTTATATATTTGTTATTTCCAATTATAAGTATCTTTAATGAAAAACGAGGTTCTCAAACTGTATATTTAATTGTTTTAGCTATTTTTATTGTGTCATATCTTATGCTAGTAATATATTATTATCGATTTAACAATAACGTAATATATAGCCTATTAGTGGTTCATTATGTAGGAATTATATATTTTGTTTATGCAATTAATCCAATGAATAGCTTATTCTTTTTCTTTAGCGCATTTGCATTACCTTTTATGTTTGAAGTAACAATTAAGTCAAAAGAATTTATCACATTTATAATTGCAATATTTTTATGTCTTATAATTACAAGTATTTATCAAATACAATATATAACTGTATTAGTTATCTTTTATTTAGTTATTTTAATTATTACTTTAGGGAATTTTAAAACTAAAAAAGATGGAGCATTAAAAAATGAAATAGAAGAGAAAAATAAGTATATTAATACATTAATTGCAGAACAAGAACGTCAACGTATAGGGCAAGATTTACATGATACACTAGGTCATGTATTTGTAAGTCTTAGTTTAAAATCAGAATTGGCATATAAGTTGATTGATAAAGATCAAGAAAAAGCTAAAAATGAAATATTGGCGATTAATCAGATATCTAAAGATACCTTAATTAAGGTAAGAAATATTATTGAAAATTTAAAATCTCAAAGTTTTGAAGAGGAAGTTCAATCCATAAAAAATGTTTTAAAAGATGCAAACATTCAATTTGAATTAAAAAATATAAGAAAGGTAAATGTTTTAACTCCAACAAAGCAATCGATACTATCAATGATTTTGAGAGAAGCAATCAATAATGTCATTAAACATGCAAAGGCTAGTAAGATTTATTGTGAAATGATACAAGAAGATAATAATCTATACCTAATTATTCAAGATAATGGAAAAGGTTGTAACACCACTGAAGACTTTAAATTAAAAAGTATAGAAAATAGAGTTCAACTTCTTAAAGGAAAATTAGAAATTAAATCTAAAAATGGTATGCATATACGTATTATGATACCAAGAGAGGATATTAAATGATTAGCATTATAATAGCTGAAGATCAATATATGTTGAGAAAAGCGATGGTTCAACTGATTGAATTTAACGATCAAATGAAAGTAGTTAATGATTGTGATAATGGGGGTGACGCATTTGAGTTTATTGAAAAATATCATCCAGATATTGCAATTTTAGATATCGAAATGTCAGGGCTAACAGGTTTAGAAGTATTATCTAAAATAAGAGAATTTAAAATTGATACTAAAGTAATAATTGTAACTACATTTAAAAGACCAGGTTATTTTGAAAAAGCTGTGGCAAATGAAGTAGATGCTTATGTATTAAAAGAACGTTCCGTAGAAGATTTAATACAAACTATTAAACATGTCATGAATGGTGAAAAGGAATATAGTACTTCATTAATGACTACTTTATTCAAAGAATCTAATCCCTTAACACATAAAGAACAAGTGGTATTACGTGAAATTGGAGATAATTTAAGTAGTAAAGACATTGCAGAAAAACTTTATCTTTCAGATGGGACAGTGAGAAATTATACGTCTAATATAATTGATAAATTAAATGCAGAGAATCGATTTAATGCTTGGAAGAAAGCAAAGGAAAAAGGCTGGATATAAAAAGTAAGAAAAATATTTAAGGAATGTATAAAAAAGACTGAATTGAATAATATTTAATGTTTTCAATTCAATCTTTTATTGAGAGTGACATTGTATGATACTCCCTTATTTACCTTTTCGTTTACGTATAATACTTTGAATAATATAAACAATAAATCCAACTAAAATGCCTAACAATACTGCTATAACAACCGAAACAATAATAGGCAGTTTATAAACGATTTGTAAAATAACGCCAACGATAATAGCAATTACGACAGCAATCATCGTGACTAAATTTTCATTACGTTCGCTCATGTATTTCACTCCTAACATGTATAATTATATCATGTTGAATATCAATTAATCATTTTTTGAAAATAAATTCAATATAGGTAGACTTTTTAGGTCGAAAGTATTGATTGATTATTAAATACATATTATATATTATATTTGAGTATTAAAAATATAATATAGGAGGCACCTATGAATTCAAAGAAAAATTTAACAATAATTGTTCTTGCTATCATTGTTATTGGCGTATTAGCATTTCAATTTTTAAATCATACAGGGCCATTTAAAGACGATAGTCAACATTCTTCATCTAATTCAACACAGACAGAACTTAAAGGAAAAGAGAAAGTCCACGTTGATCGGGTTGTAGATGGAGATACATTTGCGGCTAAGAAATCAAATGGTGAGCAAATTAAGGTACGTTTAATTGGTGTTGATACACCAGAAACGGTTAAACCTAACACACCAGTTCAACCTTATGGGAAAGAAGCTTCTAATTACAGCAAACAACATTTAAATAATAAAGATGTGTACTTAGAATATGATAAGGAAAAAGAAGACCGTTATGGTCGTACATTAGCCTATGTATGGTTAGATGAAAAAACAATGTATAACGAAGAATTAGTTAAAAAAGGATTAGCTCGTGAAAAATACTTCTCACCTAATGGTAAATATAGAAGTACATTTGAAAAAGATGAACAGCAAGCTAAAAAAGATAAAGTGAATCTTTGGAGTTAAAAAATGAGTATGGGAGAACATTCGTCAAGAATGTTCTCCCATACTCATTTTTTAGTTATGAA
The DNA here is from genome assembly GCF_001835895.1 of Staphylococcus sp. HMSC034C12. Taxonomy (NCBI): domain Bacteria; kingdom Bacillati; phylum Bacillota; class Bacilli; order Caryophanales; family Staphylococcaceae; genus Staphylococcus; species Staphylococcus sp. HMSC034C12. The sequence continues at coordinate 4,509 of NZ_KV826320.1, forward strand.
AGTTTTCAACAATAGTATTAACTTGAGTTTCAGATAGAGGGTGTTTAGATAATTCAATAGCATTATTAATAACAGATTCTAAAGAAGATTTAGTGGATACTGTATCAATATATTTCTCTCTTTCTTCAGCACCTTCAATTATATTAACACTACCATCACTAAAATAAATGACACCAATACTTTGAACTTTATGATTAAAATATTTTTCAATGCCATCTTTTAAGATTTTTGCGTTAATAGCGGCTTGTTCATAAGGGTCATGTTGATAAAACTCATAGATAACTCGATTGTTTTGAATTTTTTCAATAAAAGTATATATTTCATTACGATTTGAATCAAATTGACTATGATATTGTTTACTAATATAATGCCCTACAATTTGTTCTACACTTTGATTATCACCCTCTAAGTGATCAGAAGTAGGTAAATCAAAATGATAAAATGTTTTTTGTTTCCAACTTTTAACGTCAATATTAATAAGACCTACGTCAGACACAACTATATAGTCAAATGTTCTTGCATACTCAAACAGTGGATGTTTAGTAGCTAAATTACTAGTCGTAATAATATTATAATATTTTAATTTTCCTGAAGCTTTAAAACGGTCTAAGATATCTTGTAATTCACGTTTAGCATTACGTTTGGAATGAGGACTAATCTCGTTATTAGAACTTAATATTTTATTTTTAAGTTCTAAATTTTCTTTACTGAGTAAAGAATTTTTAGAGACCATTTGATTTTTAGCGTAAACTTCAGTATCTATTCTATCTTGCATGTATCTTTGATTGAGTACAAATGCAAGTATAAGAATAACAATAATAATAATTAGAATAATCGTATGTGTCATATGCTCACCTCCTGTTTAATATTTGTAAATTAGAAGATTAATGATTAAATTAATTTTCTATAGAAATCAATAATTAATTATAAACAAAATATATTTATTGTTCAATAAACAAAAAATGATAATTTAAGTTGAAAAAGAACATAATAACAGGATATAATTTATTCATTATTATAAATATAAAATTGTGCAAAATTATATCTCATACCCTAAAGAAGAGTTAGAAGGTTTACAAATTTTTCACAAATTAAAAATTGAAAACATTAAATTGTGTCTGTATAATTAACTTATGAAAGCGTTTCCTTTAAGGAGGACAGTTGTATGTATCATCACCAAAATCATGTAGAAGAACTAGTTGGAATATTAAAAAATCAATGCCGTACAGCATTCAAATTTCACGGTGAAGTTGCTATTCAACTATTTTTAAATGAACTTTTTGAATTACCTTCGAAAGTCGATATTTGTGTAGAAAGAAAACGAATAGTAGAGGTTTTAAAAGTTATTCCTTCAAGTTATACATTTAAATATTATGATACGTCCAATCATAACATGGATAAAGATAATTTAGATATTCCATCTATTTCTCATATAAACGTTGTTAATAATGATAAAGTTATTTTAAGTATTTTTATTTATGATGTTATAAATGAGGAATGGATATTTAGACTAAACAGTAATATCCGATTACCTAAAAATAGTATTTATTTTCATTCATTAACCTGGGATGTCGATTATATCAAACCTGAAATCGTATTAATGTATGATTTACTAGATTATCAACAAAACAATTCAGAAGCCAATTATAAGTCAGTTTTAGATGCTTTAAGCTATTATCAATTTGTAATTTTAAAAATGGTAGTGGGAGAGCATAAAATTAAAAAAGCACTTACACAAAAAGTTTAATATAAAAAAATCTGAGACAAAATAGATGTCTCAGATTTTTTTTATGTAATTGTTATTTAGGACATAAATTTTTTAAGCATACACCATGATAGCAATACTCATAAGTTGATAACACAGCTTTATCTGCATTTTCTCTTGAAATACCAAACATCATAGAAATTTCAGAAGCACCCTGATTAATCATTTTTAGGTTGATATTTGATTCTGCTAGAGCATGTGTGATTTTGTTAGCAGTTCCGACAGATTGAGTCATTCCTTCACCGACAATCATTAAGATGGCAAGGTCATGGTCAATGCTTAATTCATCAATATCACATTTTTTTCTAATCGCACTCAATACTTCATTCTCTATGTTTTTAATTTGATTAGAACGCATTATAATACTAATATTATCAATACCTGATGGCATATGATCGAAAGAGATATGATAGTCTTCTAATATTTCTAAAATTCTTCTTGTAAAACCAATTTGTCTATTCATTAAGTATTTCTTAATATTTATAACTGTGAAATCTTTATCGCAACTAATGCCAATAATTTGATTTTTATCTGTAACTTCACGATCATGGCGAATAAAGGTTCCTTTGTCCTCTGGATGATTTGTGTTTTTAATGACTACGGGTATTCTATGTTTATATAAAGGCTGTAATGCTTCATCGTGAAATACACTAAAGCCGGCATATGATAACTCACGCATTTCTCTATATGTAATTTCTTCAATAAGTTCAGGATTTTTAATTACATTTGGATTTGCCTTAAAAATACCAGAGACATCTGTAAAATTCTCATATAATGATGCTTTAATACCACGCGCTATGATTGCACCTGTGATATCCGAACCGCCTCTCGGAAATGTAACAACATAGTTATGTTTAGAAACACCAAAGAAACCTGGGATAATAATTTTTCCTTCAATTTCTCTTAATTTATAAATTTTATCATAAGCGTCTTCTAAAATTTGTGCTTGTTGTGGTAAGTCAGTTACTAAGATACCAGCATCTTTTGGTGAGAGATATGTTGTTTTAATGCCTTGTGAATCGTTGTATTTAGCGATAAGTTGAGCATTAAAATTCTCACCACATGATAACAATGCATCGTATAAACGATCATGCTTATCGTTTAATTGTTTAATGATTGTTTCAAGTGTTTCATCTATTGTTTCTAAGAGTGTAGACTCCATATGTAATTCTTCTAAAATATCTGCATAACGTTGAATAATCTCTCTTTTTTTATCTTGATAATCCAATTGATTGATTACTTTTTCATATAAACGAATAAGTAAGTCAGTCGTTTTAACATCATTCTTATGTCTTTTACCAGGTGCAGATACAATAATAATTTTTCTGTCTGGGTCATCATTGACAATATTTAGGACTTTTTTAATTTGTGTTGCATTTGAAACTGAACTTCCACCAAACTTAGCAACTTTCATAAAATTTACCAACCTTTCTAAAAAATCAGAAAATTCTATTTAATTTCCTGATACTACATGATAATATATATCTACATATTCACTTTTTCTTTTAAAAGTCCTATTCAATTAATTTGATTTAATAGTATAATAAATTTAAGTGTTTTTCAATAAAACAATTGTACTTCTCAATAATACAAATGGGAGGAAGATAAAAATTATGAAGGAATTAAACGTCGCGTTACTAGGGTTAGGAACAGTAGGCTCAGGTGTAGTAAAAATTATTGAAGAAAATCGACAACAAATTAAAGATACTCTAAATAAAGATATTGTTATTAAACATATTTTAGTAAGAGATACCACTAAAAAAAGACCTATTAATATTAGTCAATATCATTTAACAGAAGACATTAATGAAATTTTAAACGATGATGATATTGATATCGTTATAGAAGTAATGGGAGGAATTGAACCAACTGTTGATTGGTTAAGAGAATCTTTAAAAAGAAAAAAACATGTCATTACAGCAAACAAAGATCTACTTGCTGTGCATTTAGAATTACTAGAGAACCTAGCAGAACAACAAGGCGTAGCCTTAAAATTTGAAGCAAGTGTTGCAGGTGGTATTCCCATTGTTAACGCGATTAATAATGGGTTAAATGCTAATAATATCTCTAAATTTATGGGAATTTTAAATGGTACGTCAAATTTTATTCTTTCAAAAATGACGAGAGAACAAACTTCATTTGAAGATGCACTTGCTGAAGCACAAAGATTAGGATTTGCTGAAGCAGATCCTACTGATGATGTAGAAGGTATTGATGCAGCTAGAAAAGTAGTGATTACGTCTTATTTATCATTTAACCAAGTAATTAAGTTAAATGATGTGAAAGTAAAAGGTATCAGTAAAACAACATTATCTGATATTAATGTAGCTGACAAATTAGGTTATAAGATTAAATTGATTGGTAAAAGTACATATCATCATAGAGAAGTTAATGCATCCGTTGAACCAACCTTAATACATAAATCACATCAGCTTGCAGCAGTAGAAAATGAATACAATGCAATTTACGTTATTGGAGATGCTGTAGGGGATACAATGTTTTATGGTAAAGGAGCAGGTAGCTTAGCTACTGGTAGTGCAGTAGTGAGTGATTTATTAAATGTAGCACTCTTCTTTGAATCAAATTTACATACACTTCCACCTCATTTCGAATTAAAAACAAATAAAACTCGAGAATTAATGGATAATGGTGACGCAATTGCTATTGGAGAAAAATTAAATTACTATGTTGTCATTCATAGTGATGAATCAATTGATAAACTTAAAGATCAACTTAAATCAGATTTACCATTCCACAAATCACTTCAAATAGAACAACGTGATTCTAGTTCTTATGGAGTTGTGGTTACCGGATTAGACCAATCACCTGAATCACTACTTAGTAAAGAAAATTACAACATTGAAAAAATTTATCCAGTTGAAGGAGTTTAATAATTATGAAAAGATGGCAAGGTTTAGTAGAAGAATTTAAAGATTATTTACCGGTGAATGAAGATACACCTAAACTTACTTTAAATGAAGGACATACACCACTGATTCACTGTGCTAATATATCAGAAATGCTAGATATTGATTTATATGTTAAATATGAGGGTGCTAATCCAACCGGTTCTTTTAAAGATAGAGGAATGGTAATGGCTGTAACAAAAGCGAAAGAACAAGGTAAAAAAGTGGTGATTTGTGCTTCAACAGGAAACACCTCTGCCTCAGCAGCAGCTTATGCTGCACGTGCAGGTTTAAAAGCAATTGTAGTGATTCCCGAAGGAAAGATTGCTTTAGGTAAACTTTCGCAAGCGGTCATGTATGGTGCAGAAATTGTCTCAATTGAAGGTAACTTCGATGAAGCATTAGAAATCGTTAAAGAGATTGCACAAAATGATGATGATATTGAATTAGTAAATTCTGTTAATCCATTTAGAATAGAAGGACAAAAAACAGGTGCATTTGAAATTGTCGAACAATTAGAAGAAGCTCCAGATGTTCTAGCAATCCCAGTAGGAAACGCAGGAAACATTACTGCTTATTGGAAAGGCTTTAAAGAGTATCATGAGAAAAAAGGAAGTCAACTTCCTCAATTATTTGGTTTCCAAGCAGAAGGAGCCTCACCAATTGTTCAAAATAAAGTCATTAAAAATCCTGAAACAATCGCTACAGCAATCCGTATCGGTAATCCAGCAAGTTGGAAAAAAGCAACTGTTGCGTTAGAAGAATCGAATGGCCTCATTGATAGTGTGACTGATGATGAAATTTTAGAAGCATATCAATTAATGACATCTAAAGAAGGCGTATTTAGTGAACCAGCAAGTAATGCTTCAATTGCTGGTTTAATCAAATTACAACGTGCAGGAAAATTGCCGAAAGGTAAAAAAGTAGTAGCAATATTAACTGGTAATGGATTAAAAGATCCAGACACTGCTATCTCAATTTTAGATAATCCAATTCAACCGCTTCCAAACAATAAAGAAAGTATTATCAATTATATTAAAGGAACACTTTAATATGAAGCCATCACTTCACCTGAAAATACCTGCATCAACTGCTAACTTAGGAGTAGGATTTGATTCTATTGGTATGGCAATTAATAAATATTTATACCTATATGTTGAGGAAGCGGAAGGCAGTAACTGGGAATTTAAATATTTAAATGAAGAGTTAGACTCATTACCGAAAGATAAAAGTAATTATGTCTATAAAGTTGCACAACAAGTAGCTGAAAAATATAATGTAACTTTACCTAATTTAAAAGTGTCGATGAGAAGTGAAATTCCATTAGCAAGAGGATTAGGATCATCTGCATCCGCTTTAGTTGGAGCATTATATATCGCTAACTACTTCGGTAATATTCAATTATCTAAGTATGAATTACTACAACTAGCTACTGAAATAGAAGGGCACCCTGATAATGTAGCACCTACAATTTATGGTGGATTACTCGCAGGATATTATAATCCTGAAACCAAAGAGACAAATGTGGCACATATTGATATACCTGATGTAGATGTAATTCTTACTATCCCAACATATGAACTCAAAACAGAAGACTCACGTAGGGTACTTCCAGATAATTATTCTCATGAGAAGGCAGTTCAAAATAGTGCGATTAGCAATACAATGATTTGTGCATTAATTCAACATAATTATGACCTTGCCGGAAAAATGATGACACAAGATGGTTTTCATGAACCTTATCGTCAACACTTGATTCCTGAATTTGAAAAAGTAAAAGTACTATCCCAAAAATATGATGCTTATGCTACAGTGATTAGTGGAGCAGGTCCAACGATATTGACATTGAGTCGTAAAGAAAAAAGTGGAGAACTTGTTAGAACATTAAAATCAGAAATAACAACTTGCGATTCTGAACATGCAACAATTAATAATGTAGGTGTTATTGAAGAAGTTGTGTATCCTTCATAAAATTATTGTAAAATAGATAAGAGCAAAAATGAAAGGAGAGCAACTAAGAAATGAGTAACTATAAAATGATTGTTATGGATATGGATGACACTTTAATGACAAGTGATAATGTAGTTAGTCCTGAAACCAAAGACTATTTAATTCAACTACAAGAAGAAGGATATAAAATTGTTTTAGCTTCTGGAAGACCAACTGAAGGAATGATTCCAGTAGCTAAAGAATTAAAGTTAGATCATTATCAAAGCTATATCATTAGTTATAATGGCGGTAAAACAATTAACGCTAAAACAGAAGAAATTGAAGTAAGTAAAAGTGTAACTAAAGATCATTTTGATAAAATTACAGACTATTGTCGTAAAAAAGGCTTTTTAACATTAACGTATCAAGACGGACAAATTATCTTTGATACAGAACATGAATATCGTAAAATTGAATCAGAATTAACTGGTCTACCTATGAAACAAGTGGATGATATTAAAGCGTATATTCAGTCTGATGTACCTAAAACAATGGGCGTTGATTATGAAGAAAATATTTCAAAAGCACGTAACGAATTAAATGGAACATTTAATTCTGATATTGATGTGACGACGAGCAAACCTTTCTTCCTGGAATTCATGGCTAAAGATGTTTCTAAAGGTAATGCAATTAAAGCTTTATGCGAAAAGTTAAATATTTCATTATCAGAAGTGATTTGTTTTGGAGATAGCCTCAATGACCAATCAATGTTTAAAGTTGTAGGATATGCTGTAGCAATGGGAAATGCGAGTGAAGAATTAAAAAAAATTGCAGATAAAGTTACATTAGATAATGATTCTAATGGTATACCAGTAGCGCTTAAAGAATTGCTATAAAACATTTATATAAATTAAAAAGGAAGCGGAATGAATTCGTATTGAATCATGTTTCGCTTCCTCTTTTTTATTATCATAACTAATTATTTAGCAGTATGTGTCCAGTCATGTTTACCTTTATTTCTTTTTACATGAGCATATACTTGATCAGCTGCATAATCTAAATTTGTATATACTGTTATTGTATATGCAGATTGGTTAACGTGAAATGGCTCATCTCGAAATACATCTTTTAAGTGTGTAAATAAGTTTTCCATTTGATCATGAGTTAGACTAGGATACTCACGCAATGTACGTTTCAGTAATTGTCCATTTCTTTCTTCTAAAGATTGTACGACAATAACAAAACGTTCATCACTCTTTATTACGTCATCAAATAAATTTGTTTGACCTACCATACTCAGTCACCTCTAAGTCGTTATCGTTATACTCATTATACAAAATAAACGACTATTAGAAAATATACATATTGTGTTTAGGAATAAAAACGGGAGTAGAATTGTATTTAATTCTACTCCTAAATAAACGATGATATTAATCATGATAATGATGGGTTGTAAGATCCATGTGATCTAATTTTACAAATTTAGTTTTACGAATCAATTTATGCACGATAAAGATAATTGCTAAGACAATTAAAGGCATGATATTAACAAAAAAATCGCCTATATTACCATTAAATAAATCACCGATAGAATTACCAAGGTATAAGAAAATTAATGTAGCAAACACAATGATAGGGCCTAGAGGGAAAAGTGGTGATTTGTAAGGCAATAATGTGTTAATATCTTTGCCTTGACGTTTAATCCCTCTACGTAAACGTATTTGAGCCCATGCACTTATTGCCCATACAATAATTACTAAAGAGCCAATGATATTTAACAAGCTAAATACTGCATTAGCATAGAAATTAGCTAGAATAATAATTGCTACTACTAAAATGTAAGTAGTGACTATTGAACGCATCGGTAATTTCGTTTTATTATTTAATTTACTTAAAAACTTTGGTGCTTGCTTTTCATCACTCAAAGAGAAAAGCATTCTACTTGTTGTATACATTCCAGAATTCGCTGCAGATAGTAACGATGTAAGAATGACAGCATTAATAATTGATGCTGCAAATGCTATACCGATTCGATCGAAAACTATAGTAAATGGACTTTGAGATACCGATTGATTTTTATTTAATAATAAAGGATCAGTATAAGGAATAATAGCTGCAATGACGACAATAGATAAAACATAAAACAATAAAATTCTCCAAAATACTTGCTTAACAGCCCTTGGCATAGTTTTTTCAGGATTATCAGATTCACCTGCAGTGACAGCTACAACTTCCGTACCACCCACAGAAAATCCTGCTACAAGTAATACTGCTAAGAAACCAGATAAACCACCTACAAAAGGTGCTTCACCTTTGGTATAATTCTCGAATCCATATGTATGTCCACCAAGAATACCAAAAATCATTAATATACCAACAACAATAAATACAATAATTGTGATTACTTTAATTAATGATAACCAAAATTCTGTTTCGCCAAATGCTTTAACAGTAAAGATATTTAATAGGAATATAATCGTTATAAAAATTAAACTCCATACCAGAGGACTGAAAATTTTAAATACATCCCAATAAAATAAAACATTAGAAGCTACCATTACATCAACGCTTGATACTAAAGACCATAGAATGTAATACAACCATCCCATTGTAAAACCGATAGACGGATCAATGAAACGGGTAGCATATGAACTAAACGAACCAGATACAGGATAAAATGTAGCAAGTTCTCCAATAGACGACATTAAAAAATAAAGCATGATTCCTATCAATAAATAAGCTAAGATAGCTCCTCCAGGTCCTGCCTGAGAAACGACACTACCTGTAGCAACAAAAAGTCCAGTACCTATTGCGCCTCCGATAGCAATCATAGATATGTGTCTTGACTTAAGACCGCGTTTCATATTGTTATCTTCCATATAATATCTCCTAAATTAAAATTTAAAATATACAAATCATTTTAATCGTTTTAGGTCAAGTATTCAATAACTTTTGAACAATTTGTTTTAAAAATTTTAAATTTTCTGATTTTTTAAAACGATTAGTTTTTGGTACGTAGAAGGAAACTGATTAAATTAAAAGAAACTTATTGCGTAAAAATAAAGGATATGATAGAATTTTAAATCGTAAGAATTCCTAATTATATATAACAAGAAAGGATGTTATTGATGCGCGTTAATGTAACTTTAGCTTGCACTGAATGTGGCGATCGTAATTATATTACAACAAAAAATAAACGTAATAACCCTGAGCGTATTGAAATGAAAAAATATTGCCCAAGACTAAATAAATACACGCTACACCGTGAAACTAAATAATTCCTTATCTTTTAAATACGACAAAAAGATAAACTATTATAGACTCATACATGTTTAAGATGAATAACATGTGTGAGTCTTTTAATTTTAAAATAATTGTCTTTGTAATTTTTTAAAAGTATGTTAAGATATAAAACGTAATTATTACGATTTGTAAAAAGGAGATATTATATGGCTAAAAAATCTAAAATAGCTAAAGAATTAAAAAGAGAAAAATTAGTAAATCAATATTATGAATTACGTAAAGAACTGAAAGAAAAAGGAGATTATAAAGCATTAAAAAAATTGCCAAGAGATTCATCTCCAACTCGTTTAACAAGAAGATGCAAAGTTACAGGACGCCCAAGAGGTGTAATGAGAAAATTTGAAATGTCTAGAATTGCATTTCGAGAACATGCTCATAAAGGTCAAATTCCTGGTGTGAAAAAATCTAGTTGGTAACTGAAACTAATACTTTAGTCCATTTACATTGTATTTAAAAAATTGTAAAGTATATAAGGATATAAATAATAAGAGCGAGGAAAAGGTGATTTCTCGCTCTAGATTACGTTATAAATGATTTTTTAAAGCGTCAGATATTTTATTTATGTCTACAGTGTCTTTTTAATTTTTAATGTATAGGGGAAATTTAAAGTATGAAAATTTTTGATTATGAAGATATTCAATTAATTCCAAATAAATGTATTGTTAATAGTAGATCTGCATGTGATACAACTGTACAATTTGGACCTAAAACTTTTAAGTTGCCAGTGGTTCCTGCTAATATGCAAACAGTTATGAATGAATCTTTAGCTGAATGGTTTGCAGAAAATGATTATTTTTATATTATGCATCGTTTTGATGAAGCAGGTCGCATACCTTTTATAAAAAAAATGCAAAATAAAGGACTTTTCGCTTCTATTTCAGTGGGTGTAAAGGAAACTGAATTTGAATTTATAGAAAAATTAAAAACTGAGCATTTAATACCTGAATATATTACAATTGATATCGCCCATGGTCATGCTAATTCGGTTATTAATATGATTAAACATATTAAAAAACATATTCCTCAATCATTTGTTATTGCTGGTAATGTAGGAACGCCTGAGGGAGTAAGAGAATTAGAAAATGCTGGTGCAGATGCTACTAAAGTTGGTATAGGACCAGGACGAGTGTGTATTACTAAAATTAAAACTGGATTTGGTACAGGAGGATGGCAATTAGCTGCATTAAACATTTGTAGTAAAGCTGCACGTAAACCAATTATTGCTGATGGAGGTATTAGAACACATGGTGATATCGCGAAATCTATTCGTTTTGGAGCCACTATGGTTATGATTGGTTCATTATTTGCAGCGCATGAAGAATCTCCTGGCAAAACAGTTGAGTTAGATGGTAAACGTTATAAAGAATATTTTGGTAGTGCTTCCGAATTCCAAAAAGGAGAACATAAGAATGTTGAAGGGAAGAAAATGTTTGTGGAACATAAAGGTTCATTAAAAGATACCTTAGTTGAAATGCAACAAGATCTTCAAAGTTCAATTTCCTATGCTGGCGGCAAAGATTTAAAATCACTAACTACTGTTGACTATGTTATTGTAAGAAACTCAATTTTTAATGGTGATAGAGATTAATATATATTTAGTAGGTGAATGTTATTAAAAAATTCCTTTTATTTACTGCAATATTTCTGTTATTTATCATTATAAAACCCATCGAAGAAAACCAGTTTTTTATTCATTTGCAAAATAATGTAAGAGATAAAGTAGAAGTTTTATTAAATGAAGATACAAGCTATAAAAATAATGTGCTTAAAGTTCCAAAAAAACAAGAATTCGCAGTTAATAATATTCAATTAAATATGTCACAAAAGGAAGTAGAAAATAAGATAGGGCGACCAAAAAGAGTGACTTCAAATGAATATGGTACAAAATGGTACACTTATTATAATGATGATTATCAAAATTTTTTAATGGTAAGTTATATTAATAATAAAGTTAATGCTTTATTTAGTAATCAAAACATTATAACTTCTAAATCTAAAATTAAATATAATACCCCTAAAAAAGTGGTTGAACAACGTCTTGGTAAGCCAGTAGATAAAATTGCAAAAGGACGTAATCGTTTTGTTGTAAAAAATGATGAATATGATGTTTTTTATAAAGATCACATTTATACAACTGCATTTTACGATAAACATAATAAAAATAACTTAACAGGGTTGTTGCAAGTGAGTGAATCGATGGAAAACCGATTACAAAAGCAATATGGTGCACCTTCTACAACGCTAGAAAAAAGCTTTGAATATCAAAACTTTGATTTAGTTAATGCAGAAAGAAAACAACACGGATTAAATACATTGGATTACTCTAAAAAAATATCTAATACTGCAAGAAAACATAGTGAAGATATGGTTAAAAATAATTATTTTGAGCATACTGATTTAAATGGTCATTCACCTTTCGATAGAATGAAACGTGATGGTATACAATTTAATGCTGCTGCTGAAAATTTAGCTTATGGTCAACAAAGTAGTATTTATGCTCACGAAGGACTTATGAATTCTCTAGGACATCGGGAAAATATTTTAAATACACACGTTAATACATTAGGTGTAGGTGTAGATTTTAATAATAAGCGACAACCATTTTGGACAGAAAACTATGCTGGATAATGTTTGATTTATAATATATAGGGGTATGTTCTTTTTGCAAGGAAGTTGATATTATGCCTACAAAGAAAAATAAGAAAAAAGATATACTTGATAAAGTTAAAGAGATTTTAAATAAAAAATAAAACTAGAAGTGCTTAGGCACTTCTAGTTTTTTGTATATTAAACATATATATAAGAGATTTTAACGTAACAAACAAGAGATAAACTACAATTCTCTATAAAGACCAATAACTTTACCGATAACTGTTACATTATCTAAGTAAATAGGACTCATAGCACTATTTTCTGGTTGTAAACGATATCGATTTTTTTCTTTAAAAAAACGTTTTACAGTAGCTTCATCATCTTCAGTCATTGCTACGATAATATCTCCATTTTCAGCAATAGTTTGGCTTCTTACAATTACTTTATCTCCGTCTAAAATACCCGCTTCAATCATACTTTCACCGATAACATTTAAAATAAACACATCACTATTGTGTGTGGATGTTAAATGTTCTGGTAATGGAAAGTATTCTTCTATATTCTCTACTGCTGTAATTGGAACTCCAGCTGTAACTTTACCGATAACAGGAACATAGATAGTTTCTTCTCTAGTCATATCATTATTTTGATCACTCACGATTTCAATTGCTCTAGGTTTAGTAGGATCTCTTCTAATATATCCTTTTTCTTCTAATCTAGATAAATGACCATGCACAGTTGAACTTGAAGCAAGACCAACAGCTTCACCAATCTCTCTTACACTTGGTGGATAACCTTTTATTTGAACAACATGTTTAATATAATCATAAATCTCACTTTGTCTTTTAGTTAACTCTCTCATATATAGGCACTCCCTAAGTTTATTTTAATATAGTATAGCATTTTTTGATTTTTTAAACAAACATTTGTTCGTAATACTATTGACTAGGAACACTCGTTCTGTTAAAGTATTTATACAAACAAATGTTCTAGGAGTGAAAATAAATGCTTAGTAATTATACTAGTAATATCATTAAAAATATAATTGTTCTAGTAGTATCTTGCATCGTTTTTCTGGTGTTTTTTACTAACTTATATCAGAACGCTCATACGGAACACATGTACGAAATTACCGATCATACGATCCCTAAAAAAGCGATTTTAAACGATGATTATAAGAACGATATACCCGATAATACAGAACAAACAGACTATAAAGTGTTCGCCTTAGTTAAATAAATATTTAAGAGATATAGATAAAAAGTTATTACTTCTAAGAAATGGGAATAGAGGCTGGGACATAAAGTATCTGGATAAGTGAA